>JALWSU010000001.1 GCA_026993485.1 Thiotrichaceae bacterium
ACGTGCAGCAAAAACCCACACTTCTTGATTTACCCATTTACCATCCGCTGGCAATAATGTTAATTCATTAGTAGCCCCAACTTGGCGCGTGTGCAATTTTAAAGTCCAAGAACCTGGGCGTACTTGCAAGCGTAAACGACCATCAGCCTCTAAGCGAGCCGGCAAAGGACTACTTAAAAACATTGGAATCTGCTTATCAAGCATCACTGGACCTAGCACAACTTCACGCTGACGACCCGACACATCAAGCTCAATACGAGTAACCACTTGCAAAGGAATATCATCAATTATTTGACGATAAACCCGCAACTCAAGGCGATTTTCCTCCGCTTTTTGGCGAGTAGCACCACGTTGACGCAACCATAAACGGCCCTGAGAATCAAGTTTAGGGAAAAACACTGGCTTACCATAAATAGTTAAATCCACAATTCCAGTATTAGCTGGCACTTGTAAAAACTCTGGAGTACGCGAATATTCAAATACCCCTCGCAGCCTCAACTGTCCTTTAGGCACAAATAAACTGGGTACGCCACCACGATCCGCGACTAAAGCAACACTATCATTAATATACACCTGTTGAGGCCAATTTTTAGCACTACCCGGCAAAGCGATCCAACCCTTACTATAAACTTGCCATTCTTGACTAAATTCCGCTTTTGTCGCATTAACATTAAGCTTCAAGCGAGATGGCCAATAACAATTTCTATTCTTTTTATTATTATTATAAGAAATATTTGGGTATTGGTTATAATTAGAGGGACAGGTATAATCTTGAGTATCATGCAATACCCAATCTACCCAAGCTTGTAAAGGTTGAGGCACTACAATCTCAGCCTGTAGGGCAAAACTCGCTACTAAAAGGCAAACCGTAGCTATAAATCTATTACCAAAAATATTTGGCGGTTTTATTCTCATCAGTTTTTTTGTCCAAATGGTTAAAAAGCTGTAGTATAAGCCCTATCAAAACTTATTTAAACTGAATATCGAAAATAAATATAATGTCTCGACTAAACAATTTATCTATTATCAAAGGAACTCCAAAAACTGTGCCTGAAGATATACAGCGCATGGGTTTGGAAGCTGTACAAGTCATTTGGCAAACCTCACAAGGCATAGCTCAACAAGAAATCGAAGCTGCTAAAACACAATATGAACAATATAAAGCTGAAATAATGCAGCAACGTCAAGAAGCCCTAGATCAAGTTGATCAAGTCAAAAAAGAAATAGCAGCGGCAAAAGATGTAATTGCTAGCTTAACGCGAGAAAAACACTCCTTAGAAGTTGACCTCAATCGAAAAATTAGCCACTTAAAAAGTTCCGAAGACAAATTGACGATTTTTCAAGAAAAGCACCGGCAAAAAGAACAGGAAGTTAGACGTGTTACTGAAGAAATAGGGCGTGTGACGGAACAAACGGAGTGGATGACAAAACGTTTTTCTGATTTGGAACGCAAATTTGAACAAGAACGTGCCGCAAATCAAGCAAACCGTGAAAAATTAGCGGTTCTTCAACATCAGCGTGATGATTTAGAAAAGACAGTCAAAATCCTCAATCGGGAAAAGGATGAACTGCTGAAAAAACTCCAATTAGCTGAAAATCGTGCAACTGTTGCAGAAACTATGCTAAATGAATATAAAAACACCGATCAACAATATGATAGAGAAATAAAACAGTTAAGAAAAGAAAAACAAGATCTTAAATCCAGTATGGAACTGGAAAAGAATACACGAATGGAATTGGAAAAGAAAGTAGCCATGTTCATGGCGCGTATAGACGCTCAGGAAGCCAAATATAAGGAAATGAGAACCAAGCTGGAACATGAATTAGACTTAGCGAAAAAGGAACTGGCACCAATAAGAGACCGCATGATTAAAGCCGAAGCTGGATTAGAGCGCGAGAAAAACGCCGTTGAACGCTTAGAAACCAAATTGGCAGCATTATCGAAATAAGCACTGAACTATGATTTTTTTGATATATTGTACTCTCGTTCCCACGCTCCAGCGCACTCCTTTATACATAAGTTTTTAACTAATTGATTTCATTGCGTTTCATAATTAAACGCCTCACTGGGCAACCACAAGGGATTGCCCCTACAAACAATGATTTACTGTAGGGGCAATCCTTTATGGTTGCCCTTATGTATAAGTGAGTGCGCTCCAGCGTGGGAACGAGAGTGCGTAACATCAGTTACTATTTTAGTATTTATCTTGCACTCTAATTATTTATAGGAGAATATAATTTTGATACGTTTAGTATTTATTTTAATCATGATCGTTTTAGTTACCATAGTTTTACGTTCGCAAAAATTATGGTCTATAATAGCTGTAATGGCTGGACTAATTTTAATGGTTGGTTTTACTGCTGGAGTGATTTATTACATTTCAATACATGAAAATAATCCCCCCTTACAGCAAGTAAAAACATTCATTGAAACAATGAACCCTGAACTTGATAGAAAAATACA
>JALWSU010000002.1 GCA_026993485.1 Thiotrichaceae bacterium
ATCAAAAGCGTTTGCTGTCGAAGTATGGTGAGGAGTTGAAATTGCAGTTGATTAGTGTGGTAGCTGTGGGTTTTGAAAGGGTAGTTTGGGAGAGAGTGGGATTGTCTGAACTGTGATTTTGGTGATTAACTGATAGACACAAACCTCCGAGGTTTTGGAAACCTCGGAGGTCTGATTTTTAGGAAATAGACAAAGACCTCCGAGGTTTTGGAAACCTCGGAGGTCTGATTTTTGGGAACGAGTCTATCTATATAAACGCCCCCGCAAGCGTTCTACAGCCGCGCGTACTTGATTCGGTGCAGTTCCACCAATATGGTTACGAGCTGCTACTGAGCCTTCTAATGTTAAAATCTCATAAACATCCTCGTTAATCAGCGGCGAAAAGCTTTTAAATATTTCTAAATTCAAATTGTCTAATTCGCATTGATTTTGAATACAATATTGCACCGCTTTACCCACAATTTCATGAGCATCTCTAAATGGTACGCCTTTACGGACTAAATAATCGGCTAAATCTGTTGCCGTACTAAATCCCTGTTTTGCAGCCGTACGCATTGATTCTCGCCGTACTTGGATTGTTGGTATCATGTCGGCAAAAACTCGCAAACTGCCTTTTAATGTATCGATTGTGTCAAATAATGGCTCTTTATCTTCTTGATTGTCTTTGTTATAAGCCAATGGTTGCGATTTCATTAATGTCAATAAACTGGTTAAATGCCCATAAATGCGCCCAGTTTTACCACGCACTAATTCGGGTACATCAGGATTCTTTTTCTGTGGCATAATTGAGGAGCCAGTAGTAAAAGCGTCGCTTAGTTCGATAAAATTAAACTGTGCTGATGACCATAAAACTAATTCTTCAGAAAAACGCGATAGGTGCATCATTAATAAAGCAGCAGCGGCAGTAAATTCTATTGCAAAATCTCTATCACTAACAGCATCTAAGGAATTTTCTGCGACAGTATCAAAACCGAGTAATTTCGCTGTATAATTACGATCAATTGGATAACTAGTTCCTGCAAGAGCTGCGGCACCAAGTGGCATAGTATTCATACGTTTACTACAATCTAAGAAACGCGATTTGTCACGCAATAACATTTCACTCCATGCCAATAAATGATGTCCAAAAGTAGTAGGTTGTGCGGTTTGTAAATGAGTAAAACCTGGCATTATTGTATCCGCTTCAGCTTCGGCAAGATTTGCTAAAGCATTTAATAGGCGTATCAATTCCGTATTAATTTGTTCAATTTCATCGCGCAAATACAGACGAATATCAGTAGCAATTTGATCATTTCTCGAACGCCCCGTGTGCAATTTTTTACCCACAGCTCCGATTTTCTGCGTCAAACGACTTTCGATATTCATATGAACATCTTCCAAAGCAATAAACCATTCAAACTTTCCCTGCTCAATTTCTTGCTGAATTTCATTTAAACCCTGAACAATTTGGTTACATTCATCTGGAGTCAAGACTCCAACATGCGCCAACATTTGGGCATGAGCAATTGAACCTTGAATATCATATTTATAAAGACGCTGATCAAATTCTACCGAAGCGGTAAAGGCTTCAACAAAGGCATCCGTGGGGGCAGTAAAACGACCGCCCCAGAGTTTTTCTTGGCTCATGATTGATTTTATTGGTTATTTTTTTTAATATTGGAGTCCAAAGCTTTAGCTTTGGACTCCAACTCGATTGTTCTATTTGTTATCGTTCCCAAGCTCTAGCTTCACTGCCATAATATTAAAGGTAAGCTTGCACTCCGATTCGATTTTAGAGTTCAAGCTTACCTTGAACTAGCTTTTCTTGGGCTATGCTTTTGCCTGATGGTGTTTTCTTGAGTAGTTGTCGGAACCTTGATTTTAAAGGATTTTCAGGATTTGCAGGATTGGTTTTCGATTTTAATCCTTTTAATCCTTTTAATCCTTTTAATCCTTTTAATCAAGGTTCAGACATTTTTTATGCAGTGATTTTAACGGCTAAACGCTCACCGAACTATTAATTCAAAAAACTTTTTAATCTTTCCACACCTTCTTTCAAATGCGCTATTTCTCTAGTATAAGCAAAGCGTATATATTTATTCGTTTGATTATTACCAAAATCAACACCTGAAGTAGTTGCTATATGGATTTTGTCCAATAATTCTTCAGCAAATGCCTGACTATTTTGCGAATATTTAGAAATATCTGCCCAAATATAAAACGCTCCTTCTGGTTTGGCATCTATTGTAAATAATTGTGAGAGTTCATTATATAAATAATCTCTCCTATTTTGATAAGTCTGCCTAACACTATTTAAATGCTCTTCATCAAATGCTTCTAATGCCGCATATTGGCTCATTGTTGGCGCGGAAATATACAAATTTTGCATTACGATTTCCGCACTGCGGATTAAATGCTCTGGTAATATAGCCCAACCAAGTCTTAATCCGGGTAAGCAGAAATATTTTGAAAAGCCATTTATAACTATTGCATTATCTGAAAATTCTAAGGCAGTATGTGCTAGTTTATCATAAACTAGCCCATGATAAATTTCATCAGAAATAAAATGAATGCCTTGATTGTCGCAATATTCAATTAATGCTTTTAAATTGGTTTGACTATAAATATTACCGATAGGATTAGAAGGTGAGGAAATTTGAACAGCCTTAATATTTTGAATAGAACTTAATTGTTCAACTGTTAATTGATAATTAGTTGATTTATCAATGGCAACAAAAACTGGCTTAGTATCTAAAATATAAGCAAAATTTTTATAACAAGGATAGGCAGGATCGGTTAAAAGTAACTTTTCTCCTGCATTTAATAATAGAGCATAAGTAATTAAAAATGCCCCTGATGTGCCAACCGTTAAAATAATTCTCTCTGGTGATATATTTACTTGATAATGTTTTTGATAAAAAGCGGCAATTTTTTCTCGTAGTGCAAATAATCCTAATGCTTCTGTATAGCGAACTTTTCCCGCATTCGTGGCATTAAGCAGAGCTTGCATGACTTTCGGTGATGGCGAAATGTCAGGCTCTCCAACTTCAAAATGGATGGCATCTGGAATAGATTGCGCCCTTCTCAGCACATCCATAACTAAAAAGGGCGTGATTTTCTCTAAACGATTCATTCGGATTTTACATACATTTTTTCTATAATAACAGGCGTTTGCGGTACATCACTCCGAAATGGCCCACCCCGCCCAGTTGGAACTTTTCTAATTTTATCAACAACATCCATTCCTGCAATCACTTTACCAAATACGGTATAACCCCAACCTCTCCTGGTGCGATTACGATGATTGAGAAAATAATTATCAGCAACATTAATAAAAAACTGCGCTGTAGCAGAGTGTGGATTAGAGGTACGCGCCATTGCAATCGTTCCTCGAATATTTTTCAAGCCATTATTGGCTTCATTACGAATCGGGCGGCGAGTCTTTTTTTTATGATAATCTTTAGTGTAACCACCACCTTGAATCATAAAATTATCAATCACACGATGAAAAATCGTACCATTAAAAAATCCAGCTTTAACATAAGCCAAAAAGTTCTCAACCGTTTTGGGGGCCTTTTCTGGATTCAATTCTATAACGATTGTACCCATATTGGTTTGCATGTTGATTATAGGTGAGGCAGCATAGCTTGCTGGATAAACAACAACTAATAGTAAAAGTAACAGACTAATAATAGTTCTCATAAAAAAATATTTCCTGATGTTGTGAATTTTATATCTTTGGAGTTCAAGCTTACCTTGAACCGTGCAAGGTTACCTTGCACTCCGATTTACTAGGGCTTATCTTATTGTATTAAATATATGATGTTACGCACTCCATTTCAGAAACTAGGGCAACCACAAGGGATTACCCCTACAAACTAATGATTTACTGTAGGGGCAATCGGTTGCCCCTTTTGAACTAGAGTGCGTAACATCAGTTAAATATATATAAATAATTATTTATGTATCTAATAAAAAAAAATGATTTGTATAGCTTGAAGACATTGTTATAATAAAAAACTATATCAGATATAGGGTAATATCAAATCCTTTGAAAATCAAAGTGATTGTTCATGAACATAATAGTTATATGGATTAAGATTTAAACCAGATTTTATATTTTACTATATTAGAAAATTAATAACTGGTTTAATTTATTCCATAGCTATAATGTGGTTTTATTATAAAGTAAAATTAATAAAACCTAAAATATTTATTAACCGAGCCCAACAAAGGAGACTCAAAACAATGGCAAAAACCTATTCAGCTGGTGTAAAAGAATACCGCGAAACGTATTGGATGCCGGATTATACGCCTGCCGATACTGATTTATTAGCCTGTTTTAAAATTGTCCCTCAAGAAGGTGTACCTCGTGAAGAAGCCGCTGCGGCTGTAGCTGCTGAATCTTCAACTGGTACATGGACTACCGTTTGGACTGATTTATTGACTGATCTTGATTATTATAAAGGTCGTGCCTATGCAATTGAAGATGTACCAGGTGACGATACTGCTTTTTATGCTTTTATAGCCTATCCTATTGATTTATTTGAAGAAGGTTCAGTAGTAAACGTATTTACTTCCTTAGTTGGTAACGTCTTTGGTTTCAAAGCCGTACGTTCACTACGTCTAGAAGATGTTAGATTCCCTATCGCTTATGTGATGACATGTAATGGACCACCACATGGTATTCAAGTTGAACGTGACATCATGAATAAGTATGGTCGTCCTATGTTGGGTTGCACAATTAAACCGAAATTGGGATTATCAGCTAAAAACTATGGTCGTGCTGTTTACGAATGTTTACGTGGCGGTTTAGACTTCACTAAAGATGATGAAAATGTTAACTCTCAGCCATTTATGCGCTGGCGTCAACGTTTTGACTTTGTGATGGAAGCTATCCACAAAGCCGAAAAAGAAACTGGTGAGCGTAAAGGTCATTATCTAAATGTAACTGCTCCAACGCCTGATGAAATGTTTAAACGTGCCGAATATGCTAAAGAAATCGGCGCTCCTATCATCATGCACGACTATATTACTGGCGGTTTTTGTGCCAATACTGGTTTAGCTCAATGGTGTCGAGATAATGGCGTTTTGTTACATATTCACCGCGCTATGCACGCTGTAATTGACCGTAATCCGTACCACGGTATTCATTTCCGCGTTTTAACTAAAATTCTACGTTTATCTGGTGGTGATCATCTACATACAGGTACAGTTGTAGGTAAGTTAGAAGGTGATCGTGCTTCAACTTTAGGTTGGATTGACTTGTTGCGTGAAAGTTACATTAAAGAAGATCGCTCTCGTGGTATCTTCTTTGATCAAGATTGGGGTTCAATGCCAGGCGCATTTGCTGTCGCATCTGGTGGTATCCATGTATGGCACATGCCGGCATTGGTCACAATTTTTGGTGATGATTCTGTACTTCAATTTGGTGGTGGTACATTGGGTCATCCTTGGGGTAATGCTGCTGGTGCTGCTGCTAACCGTGTTGCTTTAGAAGCATGTGTTGAAGCGCGTAACCAAGGGCGTAATCTTGAGAAAGAAGGTAAAGACATCCTGACTCAGGCTGCTAAATCCAGTCCAGAATTAGGCGCAGCTATGGACACTTGGAAAGAAATCAAGTTTGAGTTTGATACAGTTGACAAGTTAGACGTGGCTCATAAGTAAAATCATCTGCGATTTCTCCCCCATTCCCCCCCCTGCTGGAGGTTTCCCCTGCGGGAGGGGGCTAGGGGGAGGGATAAATCCAATTATTTTTTCGAGGAATCAATAAATGAGTGAAATGCAAGACTATAAGTCAAGCTTATCTGATTTAAGTAGCCGTAAGGTTGAAACATTTTCATATCTGCCAGAAATGGACGCGGAAGCCATTAGGAAACAAGTTGAATATATTGTGAGCAAAGGCTGGAATCCAGCAATTGAACACACAGAACCAGAAAATGCTTTTGATCATTATTGGTATATGTGGAAATTGCCAATGTTTGGTGAAACTAATCCTGACATAGTTCTTGCGGAAGCTGAGGCTTGTCATAAAGCACATCCAAATAATCATGTTCGTTTAGTTGGATTTGACAATTTTAAACAGTCAAAAGGTGCTGAAATGGTTGTTTACCGTGGTAAAGCTGTATAAACCAGTTTAAAAATTTCAAATGAAAAAAGCGAACTTTGCTCGGCGAAGTTCGCTTTTTTTTTGACATAATAATTGATGTTACGCAGTCTCAAAGGGCAACCACAAGGGATTGCCCCTACGCTCATGTAGGGGCAATCCTTTATGGTTGCCCTTTGAGATTTAATCCTTTGTCAACCATTTTCCTAAATTTTCTAATGCCGAATGGCTAGTTAAATCAACATGCAAAGGAGTTATTGATACAAATCCTTGATTAATAGCATAAAAATCTGTACCTGGACCAGCATCTTGTTCGGCACCAGCAGAGCCAATCCAATAAATAGGACGATCATGCTGATCAGTACTTTTAATTGCGGGTTCAGCACGGTGGCGACTGCCTAAACGGGTGGCTTGGATTCCTTTTAATTCATCCCAAGGGCAATCAGGGACATTTATATTTAAAATTGTATTAACTGGCAAAGATAATTTATTATATTTCAAACGCTCTAATAAAGTCTCCACTACATGGGCAGCAGTTTCATAATATTGCGGATTAAAGCTTGCCATTGAAACTGCTAAAGCGGGTAAACCTAAAAAACGCCCTTCCATTGCTGCCGCTACAGTGCCAGAATAAATTACATCATCCCCTAAATTTGCGCCAGCATTAATACCTGATACAACAATATCAGGTTGCGTTTCTAGTAAACCAGTGAGAGCTAAATGAACACAATCGGTAGGTGTACCATTCACATAATAAAAGCCATTATTTGCCTGATTTACCCTCAGCGGAGAATCTAAAGTCAAAGAATTACTCGCACCACTGCGATTACGATCTGGGGCAACTACAATTACATCAGTAAATTTTTGTAAGCTTGCAACTAAACATAAAAGCCCTTGCGCTTGATGGCCATCATCGTTACTAACTAAAATTTTCATTTTTTTTATTTATCCTTAAACACATTGGCTTGTTATAATATTAAAATGTCAAACAAAAAAAACAACTTTCAAAACCTAAAAGAATACACCCCTGCGATGCAACAATATTTAAGCATCAAAGCCGAATATCCTAACATGCTATTGTTTTTTCGCATGGGAGATTTTTATGAATTATTTTTTGAAGATGCCGAACGGGCGGCGCGTCTTTTAGATATAGCCCTAACTTCTCGCAGCAAAAGAGGCGGCAAGCCCATTCCCATGTCAGGTATTCCCTTTCACAGTTTAGAAAATTATTTAACTAAATTAGTGCGGCAAGGCGAATCTGCGGTAATTTGTGAACAAATTGGCGATCCTGCAACTAGCAAAGGATTAGTTGAGCGTAAAGTCACTCGTATTATCACGCCCGGCACTTTAACCGATGAAGCCTTATTAGAAGAACGCCAAGAAAGTCTATTAATTGCCATACATAAAGTTGAGGATTTAATTGGGATTGCTAGTCTTGATTTAAGCAGTGGGCGTTTTATTATAAGTGAAGTACAAGATAACAGCTCACTAAACAGTGAATTAGAAAGACTCCGCCCCGCTGAATTATTAATCAGCGAAAATAGCCATTTTGATTTACCAAATTATCCGATACGCAAACAAGCACCTTGGCATTTTGAACTGGATACTGCGCTAAGATTGCTCAATCAACAATTTGGTACTCGTGATTTATCTGGCTTTGGCTGCGCTCATCTCACCGTAGCTTTAAGAGCTGCTGGCTGTCTACTCCAATATGTCCGTGAAACCCAGCGTACACAATTACCCCACATTCAAGCCCTACATTGGGAACGGCGCGAAGATAGTATCTTATTAGATGCCGCTAGTCGGCGTAATTTGGAACTTGATAGCCGTATTATTGGACAAGGTACACATACCCTTATTAATATAATGGATGAATGTGCTACACCAATGGGTGGACGTTTATTGCGTCGCTGGCTACATCGTCCATTACGCAATATTCAAATTTTACAGCAACGTCATCACACTATTGGCATATTACTTGAGACACAAAGTGTTGATATTTTATATCAACAATTACGCACCATTGGTGATATTGAACGCATTTTGGCACGGATTGCTTTAAAATCCGCCCGCCCGCGTGATTTAAGCCAATTGCAGACAGCATTAAGCACATTGCCTAATTTACAAAAGCAATTACAAAAAATTAAAATTAATAGTCGCTATTTGCAAAATCTAGCCCAAAAAATTGGCATATTTCCACAAATTGCAGCCCTATTATCTGCCGCTATTGTTGAAAAACCACCCGTGTTACTACGTGACGGTGGAGTGATTGCCCCAAAATATGATCAAGAACTTGATGAACTACGCAGTTTAAGCGAAAATGCTGGACAATATTTAGTTGATTTAGAAACTCGAGAACGCGAAAAAACTGGTATTAGTAATTTAAAAGTTGGTTTTAATAAAATACATGGTTATTACATTGAAATAAGTCGTTCACAAAGTGACAAAGTTCCAACAAACTACAGTCGCCGTCAAACCCTAAAAGCTGTAGAGCGTTATATAACCGATGAACTAAAAAGTTTTGAAGATAAAGTACTTAGTGCCAAAGAACGAGCATTAAATAGAGAAAAATATTTATATGACTTATTATTAGACAAACTACTAAAATTTCTACCTGAATTACAAAGCAGTAGTACCGCACTAGCTGAATTAGACGTACTCAATAATTTTGCCGAACGTGCCGATACATTAAAATTGTATCCACCTGAATTTACTGATAAAAGTATTCTTAAAATTATTGAAGGGCGGCATCCTGTAGTTGAAGCCGTGCAAGAAGAGCCATTTATACCAAATGATTTGAAATTAGATGAAACTAAACGTATGTTACTGATTACTGGAGCAAATATGTCTGGAAAATCACTTTACATGCGACAAACCGCCTTGATTGTCTTACTAGCTCATATTGGCAGTTTCGTCCCAGCCCAGCAAGCCATCATCGGTCCGATTGATGGCATTTTTACCCGCATTGGAGCCAATGATGACTTAGCTGGAGGACGTTCAACATTTATGGTAGAAATGACCGAGACAGCTAATATTTTACATAATGCTACTCGCAACAGTTTAGTGCTAATGGATGAAATTGGGCGTGGAACTAGCACCTTTGATGGCCTCTCTTTAGCCTGGACTTGTGCCGAATATTTAGCAAATCAGATTGGAGCTTACACCCTATTTGCTACCCATTATTTTGAATTAACCGCTTTACCTGAGCAAAATATCGTCAATGTTCATTTAGAAGTAATGGAACAAAATGACAAACTGATTTTCATGCACACTGTCAAAGAAGGCCCAGCAAATCAAAGTTATGGCTTACAAGTTGCACTACTCGCAGGAGTTCCGAAAGCAATTGTCAATCAAGCCAGCATTCGCCTGAAACAATTAGAGGCTCAACGGTTTAGTTCATCACCAGAAACCAGACTTAATGTCGAAAATATACCTAAGATACCAGAGCCATCATTTGATTCACATCCAGTAATTGCACAAGTAAAAAGCTTATCGCCAGAAGATATGACACCAAAACAAGCCTTAGAAATGATTTATCAATTAAAAGCCCTATTAAATAAATAATCAACCAATAGTTCGGACCGTTTTTACAAATTATTGATTTTATATAAAAATTCTTTGTCATTTCGACGCCAGGAGAAATCTTAATTGATTGATAATTCAAGATTTATCCTCACGTAGAAATGACAAGCTTAAAAAACTGTCCGAACTATTGATCAACAACACTATGAAAAAAAAAACATTGTATGACTT
>JALWSU010000003.1 GCA_026993485.1 Thiotrichaceae bacterium
CTTAGTTTGGTTAAAACCAAAACTTATAAATAGGGAGCCTGCAAGGCTGGATCGAAACTAGACAAACTCGGATTTTTTGCTCAAAAAATGTTAAAAGTAAGTGTATATTATTTATTATAAGTCCAAGATTTATCTTGAGAGGGTAATTTATATAATGTCACAATTACACAAACTAGGAAATTTAACTGGCTATCATTTGCACGCCCGTGATGGTGAAATTGGTAGTTTGAAAGAAATCTACTTTGATGACCAATATTGGGCGGTGCGCTATTTTGTTGTACACACTGGTAATTGGTTGCTTGGGCAAGATGTCTTAATTCTGCCACAGGCTATAATAGCTGTTAATGAAGAAAACAAACAACTGGTAGTGGATTTAACCCGCAAGCAGATACAAAACTGTCCACCTGTGAATACCACCTTGCCAGTTTCCCGCCACTATGAAAAAGAGTATTACCACTATTACGGTTTGGAACCCTATTGGGTGGGGGATCCATTTGTTACTCCACCTTACTATATGCCTCCACCGAATGTTGAGGAAAAAATCACACAACCAGAACATCCCCATCTTCGTAGTAGCGATGAGGTGATTGGCTACCATATTCATGCTAAGGATGGTAAAATCGGTCATGTTGAGGATTTCATCTTAGAAGCTCCAGATTGGGTAATAGCTTATTTACTTATCAACACCAGCAACTGGTTACTAGGAAAGCATATTCTGATTGCTCCGGCATGGATTCAGCAAGTTATTTGGAATAAGGAAGAGGTAACAGTTAATTTAACCACTGAGTTGATAAAGACAGCACCTCCCTACGATGCCAGCAAAATTATTGATCAAGATTACCTAGTGAGTTTATTCAAACATTACCAAATGCCGTTTGATCAGAAATGATTAACTAAAATCAGCCAGTTAGTTATATTCTGCACTTTCACAATTTGAACAATTTCTTTTGGAACTGGAGTTCAAGGTTACCTTGAACGAGTCGTGCAAGGTAACCTTGCACTCCAAGCTCAAGTTCGACAAATCTATATAGCGTTACCCAATTTAGTTAAGTACAAACCTGCCAGGTTTTTAAAACCTGGCAGGTTTAATCGCTGTATTTTATACAAACGGGTAGTGCTATAGCTAAATTTGTGAAGCTGTTTAAATATAGTCGGCTTTAGCCGAAGGCGGAGGTCTTGATAGTTGAGTTATAGACAATCAATTAATGAAACACTTTTCACTTGTGCATACAAAGCTGCCCCTGGCTTTACCTCAAGAAGTGCCGCTGATTTTTGCGTAATACGGGCAAGTAGCAGGGTATTAGCTGCCATTAATCGCACTAAAACTTGAGCCTTATTTAAGGGCGATACTTCTTTGACAATGACTGGAATTACGTTAAGAATGCTCGTATGTTCAGAAATTTGCCAAACTAAACTGATGTCACGAGCATGTACTGCTACTCGCACGCTGTTGCCAATTTTTAAATCTTCGCGTGGTAATAATATCTGTCCACCGTCAAAGCGCAAACAAGTTAAATGAAACTTTTCATCGTGTTCTACCACAACCGCTTTAATAATAGCTACGGCATTATCAGTTCGTGCAAAAGGAAGAGATAAATTAGTCAACATTTCAGAAATTGCCCCACTACCTTGTACATGTCCATTAGAAAGCTGTACCATTTGATCTGCTAACTGTGCGATTTCTTCTATAGAATGGCTAACATAAAGTATTGGAATAGAAAGCGTCTCATGCAATTTCTCAATATAAGGTAATAATTGAGCTTTACCTTCTCTATCTAGGGCAGCTAAAGGTTCATCCATAAGCAAAAATTTGGGGCTACTTAAAAGGGCGCGAGCTAAAGCAACCCGTTGCCGTTCTCCCCCAGAAAGATTAGTAGTACGGCGTTCAAGTAAATGACTAATTCCAGTTAGCGATACTGCTTCATCAAAGCTAATACGTTGTTCACTCGCCCGCTTTAAAGCAAAATTAAGATTTCCATATACCGATAAGTGTGGAAATAGTGCCGCACCTTGAAAGACATAACCAATAGGACGCTTATGGGGTGGCATAAAAATTCGCTGGTTCTGCCAAACTGTATCACCTACTTGTAAACTACCCTGTACAGACGGCTCAAGTCCCGCAATACAACGCAGTAAAGTAGTTTTACCACAGCCAGAAGGTCCAACTAAGGCGGTTATACCCGATTCTGGAAATACGGTTTTCACTTTTAGGGAAAAATTGCGCCGTTTTAATTGAAAATTAACCTCAATACTCATGTTCAACAATGCTTATGATAATTACAACAATAATTTATGGTTACAAAATATGTATCAATTATTGTAACAAACTGATATTACACCAGGGCAATCACAAAGAATTGCCCCTACTTTAAAAACTATCCAAAATTATTGATATTGGAAACCAATTGCTATAACATTTGATGTTTTTTATTTATTAGAGTTATTGCCAAATAATTTGCACC
>JALWSU010000004.1 GCA_026993485.1 Thiotrichaceae bacterium
GCATTATGATAATAACTTGCGTTTGCATACTTATACGGTGATTGCGGTTGGTTATGATTGCTTGTTGAGTTGGGAATGGTGAGGTAGTTTTAAAGACCTCCGAGGTTTTGAAAACCTCGGAGGTCTGATTTTCGAGTATAAAAATTTATATTAAAGGATATTTTATGCAGCAAACCCCCCCATCTTTTGCCATTCATAGCCTATTGCTTGGGCCTATGGATAATTTTATTTATATTATTGAAGATAAAAACTCTAAAACAGCGGCTGTCGTTGATCCTGCTTGGGAAATTGCCGAAGTAATTGCCTTTGCTAAACAACAAGATTTGCAAATTACTGATATTTTGCTCACCCATAGTCATCACGATCATACTAATGGTTTGACTGAACTATTAAATAGTTACGATGCTCAAGTCCATTTATTAAAAGCTGAAGCGCAATTTTGGGGGCATGAACTGAATCAACCAAGCTTACATTATGGTGGTGATGCGATTAAACTCGGCAAAACGCAAATTGATATTTTGCATACGCCTGGGCATACTCCCGGCTCAGCTTGTTTTTATCTTGATGGGCATTTGATTACTGGTGATACTTTATTTGTTTTTGGCTGTGGGCGTTGTGATTTAAACGGTGGTAATCCTGAACAGTTGTATCATAGCTTAAAAAAACTCGGCGCAGAATTGCCTGCCGATACAGTTATACATCCTGGACATCATTATGCCGAGAAAGCTTCGTCTACAATGGCAGAACAATTAGAGGGTAATCCATTTATGCTCTTTGACAATAGTGCTGATTTTGTTCATTATCGTATGTTTCAACACAATTTAGAACGTCAACCACCTGCGTGCAGAAAACCGAACTGAATAGATTTTGTGAAATTATGATTATTAATTTATCTAAATTAGGCTTAATTAAGGTAACTGGTAACGATGCTGAAACTTTTTTACAGGGACAGTTTACTAATGATGTCCGCCAAGTTACTGATACACTTAGCCAATTAAGTGCAATGTGTAGCCCAAAAGGTCGTGTTATTGTCAACTTTCGCTTGTTTAAACGCGATAATGCCTATTATCTATTGCTGCCAAAAGAGAGCTTAGTAGCTACTATCAAACGTTTACAAATGTATGTACTACGCGCCAAAGTCAAACTTGAAGATGCTAGTGATCATCTATATGCTATTGGCATAGCTGGTGCGAATAGTAGCGAAATTTTAACCGACTGTTTAGGCTTTGCTCCCCCAACTGAAATTAATGCCTGTTTGACAGTCGAAAAAATTACCGTTTTAAAACTACCTGATAATCAAGCACGTTATATAGTTATAACCGAAACGCTTGATAATCTCTCAACTTGTGGAGAAATCAGCGCAGATGAAAGCGAATGGCAATTATTAGACATACTCGCTGGCTTGCCCCAAATTTTACCAGCAACTAATGAAGCCTTTGTTCCACAGATGCTAAATTATGATATTCTAAATGGCATCAGTTTTAAAAAAGGTTGTTATACTGGGCAAGAAGTTGTCGCGCGGATGCAATATCTTGGTACTTTAAAACGCCGTATGTATCTTGCTAAAATTGACACGGCTCAATTACCGCAGCCCGGCGATGCTCTTTATATCAGTTCTGATGAACAAAGTGTTGGTAAAATCGTTAATGCTAGTTTTCATCCTGATGGTGGTGCTATCATCTTAGCGGTGATTAAAATCGCCGAAGCTGAAGCTCATAAAATTCATTGGCAAAGTCAACAAGGTGAGTGTTTACAATTATTAGACTTACCTTATTCACAATAGTTCGGACAGTTTTTAAAAAAACATGACAGCTTGTCATTTCGACGGCAGGAGAAATCTTGAATTATCAAGTCGTTAATATTTCTCCTGACATCGAAATTACAATAATAATTCTTTACAAATCAATAAATTGTAAACAATGTCCGTCCGAACTATCTATTGTTATTCACTAAGGGAGCAATAAAATGAAATTCATTCAATTTATCGCCGCTCTCCTATATTTTTCTTGTCTTTCAGCATCAGCGGCGAATATTGATTATGAGAAAATCGTACAAGGATTAGGTGAATCTGAAGAAGCTTATCCTTTTGCTTATCAACTGGCTATACAACAAAATAGCTATGCTGCTTGGCGGAAAGTAGCGGTTCAATATGCAAAATTAGATGATAAAGCTTTTATCGAAACTTGGAAAAAGGCTAAGGAAATCAATAAAGAATCTACTTATAAAGATTTTTTAACAATCCGCCCTAATGCTTTGCTTAATCTCCAAGCCATCCATGCTATTTTTGAATTAACCAAAGCTTCAAATACCCTTGCTGATTATCGGCAATTTATGGAAACTTTCCCTAATGCGGTAGAATCCATTGAAGCTATGTTAAAAATTCAGGCACTAGCCTTTGAACGTGCCAAACAAGCGAATGTGCCATTGATGTATGATACCTTTGTTAGAACTTTTCCGGGTGCTAAACAGATTCCAGAGGCGATTGAATTAGCTTTTCAAGCTGAAAAACGCCAGATTGAAAAGGAATCGGCAGAATGGGAAGCTGATTTTAAAAATAATTATCAAGGCAAAGCACCTACAGTAAAAACTTTTGTAAAATGGATGTTAATAGACAAGGCACGTCGTTTATTAAATGAAGCTAAGGTAGCTGAATCTGATGGTAATCAATTAGTAGCGGCTCGTAAATACCGTTTATTGGGATTAGAATTATTTCAACAATCCGAAAAGAGACAAATTGAACAAATCCCTTATGATAATAAGATTAATCAATTTAATGCTAGTTTAATAAATGCGATTCAGCATCAAATGAGGTTTTTGCAAGACAATTTGACTCCAGCGACGAGCTTAGAAAACGCGATTACTATTTATAATCATTATGCTGCTACAATTGATCAGAAGTCTTCTCATTTGAGTTTAAGAGTGCCATTGTTATCCATGCTTAATGCAATGAAATTGCAATGGCAAATCCTGAAAAATGCTTTTGAAACTCCTAATTCTCAACAAGTTTATTTGTTGGATTTAAAGTCTTAAGGCAATTTAAACCTCCGAGGTTTTAAAAACCTCGGAGGTTTTTTTGCCAAAATCTTTATTTGAAACAATGACAAATTTTTTAAACGACATCCGCTGGAACGATCAAGGTTTAGTTCCAGCCATTGCCCAAGAAGTTGATACGGGTAAAGTTTTAATGTTAGCTTGGATGAATCGAGAAGCCTTACAATTAACAGCAGAACAAAAACGCGCCGTTTATTGGTCACGTTCTCGTGGTAAACTCTGGTTTAAAGGTGAAGAATCTGGCAATATTCAGTATGTCAAAGATATTCGCCTTGATTGTGATAATGATGTTGTATTGCTTAGTGTTGAACAAGTTGGCGGTATTGCCTGTCATACGGGACGACATCATTGTTTTTTTAAAAGATTAGAATATAATCAATGGGTTACTGTTGATCCAGTGTTAAAAGACCCAGCAAGCTTATATTCTAATAATTAATTTCAGTATCAAATGAGCGAGTTATTACAACAATTAGCGCAAGTGTTAGAACAGCGTAAAACGGCTGATCCCAATGAATCTTATGTTGCGAGTTTATATGCCAAAGGGCTGGATACGATTTTAAAAAAAGTCGGAGAAGAGGCGACAGAAATAGTGATTGCAGCCAAAAATGGCGATGCCGAGCAAGTGATTTATGAAACCGCAGATTTATGGTTTCATAGTTTGGTATTATTAGCACATCAAGATTTGGGGCCAGAATTGGTATTAAAGGAACTGGAGCGCCGTTTTGGCTTGTCTGGTTTAGAAGAAAAAGCGCAACGTAATCAATAATGGAGTCAAGATGAACACTGATCCTGATTGCTTATTTTGTAAAATAGTAGCGGGGGAAATTCCCTCAGAACAAGTTTATAGCGATGAACAGCTAATTGTCTTTAAAGATATTAACCCCAAAGCTGCTGTTCACTTGTTAATTGTACCGCGTGAGCATATTATTAGTCTCAAGGAACTTGAGAAAAAGCATGATAGCTTGATAGCGCATATTATGCACTTATTGCCAAAAATAGCTCAAGAACAAGGACTTGAAAATGGCTTTCGTACTGTGATTAATACTGGCACAGGAGGCGGACAGCTCATTTTTCATTTACATTTTCACCTACTAGGCGGCGAAGGTTTAAGTGGTGCTGGTTTTAGTAGGGCAGTTTAACAATTTTAAATTATAGGAAAGAAGATAATATTATGGGTGGTATTAGTATTTGGCAATTATTAATCATTTTATTGATTGTAATAGTGTTATTTGGCACCAAAAAGCTGAGAAATATTGGTAGCGATTTAGGTGGTGCGATAAAGAACTTCCGTTCAGCCATACGTGATGGGGAAGCTGAAGAAGAGGCGGCTAAACAATCATCACAAGCTACTAGTCAATCTAAAGTAGCTCAAGATGAAAAAGGAAATATTATTGAGGGTCAAGTTACTGATAAACAAACTAGTAAAGTTTAATTTGTTTTCGTTTTTCTCGCTGCTATGCTGCTATTAAGTTAAGAGTTAAGAAAAACCTCCGAGGAAAACCATACCTCGGAGGTTATAAAGACAACGACCTCCGAGGTATGGTTTTCCTCGGAGGTCTGTTTTTAAGGCTTAATACCATTTAGATTATGGATGGCTTACCTGTTCTGTGATAATTTTTTCCAAAATCCCCAAGAAAAAGCAATTAAAGTAATCGCTGTAATTGGCATTACAAACCAAACCATTACCGTATTAAATGTCGATAAACCACTATTATGAGTCGCATTCAAGAACAAATATGCAGTGTAGGCAAAATAATAGGCTAAAAATAACCCTCCTTCCCAACGCTCAATTAGATAATCGCTAAAGAAAATTGGTAAACAAGCGAGTGCGGCAGCAATCATAACTGGCATATCAAACCAAATTGCCGTTTCAGAGACGGTAAGCCCATTTGGCGCAATCAGGCTGGTAAAGCCAATCACTAATAAAATATTAAATAAGTTACTACCTACCACGTTACCAACTACCAAATCTTGTTTGCCTCGAAGGCTGGCACTAATAACAGTTGCTAGTTCAGGTAAAGAAGTCCCGATTGAAATGACAGTCAAGCCAATGACTAATTCGCTGATACCGTAATATTTAGCGATAGCAACAGCCCCATCAACTAACCAATCTGAGCCTTGTACTAAAAGTCCTAATCCCACAACAATGAATATCAGTTGTTTTATCAAGCTAGTACTTTTACCCCCTGATTCGGCTATTTCTTCGGGTAGGTCAACATCATCAAGATTATATGAACTGGCATTTTTAATCGTGAAAATAGTGTAGAACAATATACCTGCGGATAGTAATAAACCATCCCAACGATTAAGCAAGCCATCGTAAGATAAAAACAGTAGTAAACAGGATACACCAATCATTAATGGCACTTCCAATTTAATCATTCGTTTATGAACGCTTATTGGCGCAATTACTGCTGCAACACCTAATACCAGTAAAATATTGAGAATATTACTCCCAACTACATTACCAACAGCTATATCAGGATTTCCTGTCCATGCAGCGTTGATATTGACAGCTAATTCAGGCGCACTAGTACCAAAGGCTACAATAGTAAGTCCTACAATTATTGGTGAAATACCTAAGGTTACAGCTAAATCTGATGCGCCTTGTACCAAAATATCAGCACCTACTGTTAGTAAAACAAATCCTAGAAATAATAAGGTTAATGTCATTAAATCCATATAAAAACTCCAGATAACAAAAATTTATTAGTTTGAATAGCACAAAAATAATTGTGGTAAAATGTCAAAATACTAAAATACTTAAACATCATACGAAATAGGAATGCAAAGTGCAAAAGTTTACTTTATTAATTACATTAATATTTACTTGTTATGCTTCAGCCCAAGAAGTTCATACTTATGGCCCTCTAAAAAAAGGGGAAAGTCTTTGGCAAATTGCGGCTAAAATCAGTCCATCAGCTATTAATCGCCATCAAGTCATATTAGCCTTACAAAGACTGAATCCTCATGCTTTTAGACTGCCTTGCAATGTTAATTCTTTAAAGATTAACCAAGTATTACGCATACCGTCATTATCACAAATGCAAGTATTAAGCCCACAAGAGGCAGTTCAAGAATTAAATCGCCAAAATCAAGCATGGAAAGCTCGTCAGCAACAACCAATTATTTGTCCAACTATTGTTATCCCTCCTCCACCCATTCCCCATCCACCGTCAATCCCGTTCTTTTCCAAGAAAGTTAATGATAACAATGATACACCAAGCTTTGTAAGCGCTATTATTAATAATAAAAATCCAGTTGATGAACAAGTCAATTTTCCGAAAAATTCTTCAAATTCACCATCATTTCTAATAATAGGTATATTAATCATCATTGGATTATTGGGTGCAGTTTTAATTGATTGGTTAGTGCATAAATATATTATAAAAAAACAAACCTAAAAAATTACTATTTTTTACGTATAATTAATCATTTTTCACATCTTTAGGATTTATCCATGCTCCCTTTAAAAAATGACCGTTTTTTACGCGCGTTACGATGCGAACCTGTTGATATGACACCTGTTTGGATGATGCGCCAAGCAGGGCGTTATTTGCCTGAATATCGTCAAACTAGAACTCGCGCTAAAGATTTTTTGACCCTTTGTAAAACCCCAGAGTTAGCCTGTGAAGTCACTTTACAACCATTGGCACGATTTTCACTAGATGCCGCCATTCTCTTTTCAGATATTCTCACTATTCCCGATGCGATGGGGCTAGGCTTATATTTTAGTGAAGGAGAAGGGCCGCGTTTTGAACGGCCTGTGCGTAGCAAAGCTGAAATAGATAAACTAGCTGTACCTGATCCCAATCAATCTTTATCTTATGTCATGGATGCAGTAAGTTTAATTCGGCGCGAATTAGATGGAAAAGTACCACTAATTGGATTTTCTGGCAGTCCTTGGACTTTAGCTACTTATATGGTTGAAGGCGGAACTACAAAAAATTTTAGTAAAGTCAAAGGATTAATGTTTGACCAGCCACAAGTAATGCACACATTATTGGATAAAATCGCACAAGCTGTCACAGCTTATCTCAATGCCCAAATTGCTGCTGGCGCACAAACAGTAATGATATTCGATACATGGGGCGGAATTTTAACCAGCCGCGATTATTTAGGATTTTCATTGCTTTATATGGAGAAAATCGTAGCAGGCTTAACTCGTGAATATGAAGGGCAAACTATACCTGTGATTTTATTTACCAAAGATGGCTCAGAATGGTTAGAAGAAATTGCCACAACGGGCTGCGATGCCATTGGTTTAGATTGGAAATTGCCTATTGGTAAGGCACGACAACGGGTAAGAGATAAAGTCGCACTCCAAGGCAATATGGATCCTTGTATTTTATACGCCTCGCCAGAACGCATTCGGGAAGAAGTCGCCAGCATCTTAGCCAATTATGGCAATGGTAATGGCCATATTTTCAATTTAGGACATGGCATCCATCCAGAGGTTAATCCAGAACGTGTTACTGTATTTATCGACGCAGTGCATGAACTCAGTAAAAAATATCATCAATAACCAAAAAGACTAAAACCAACCACATGATTCAAAAACTCATTTTAGCTGGAAAAGGCTTTTGTATGGGTGCTGCTGATGTCGTACCAGGTGTCAGCGGAGGCACAATGGCGTTTATTTTAGGCATTTATGAAAAATTAATTGCCGCGATTAGTTCTTTTGATGCGATCTGGTTGCAACATATTTTCAAACTAGAACTAAAACCAGCCCTACAACGCCCCCATTTTGGATTTTTAATCCCCCTGATCATTGGCATTGTCTGTGCTTTACTATTTTTCACCCGAATTATACCCTTACCCATATTATTGCATACACACCCTGAACCGATTTATGGGCTATTTTTTGGACTAATTGTCGGCTCAATTATTGTACTGCTACCAGAAACCGAACGCTTTGATAGTCCAACCCTATTTTTTTTAACCATTGGTACTTTAGCGGGTTGGTTTATCGTTAATTTAGTACCCACCAACACGCCAGATACTGCATGGTTTCTATTTCTAAGCGGCATGTTAGCCATTTCAGCTATGCTATTACCCGGAATTTCTGGATCATTTATTTTATTAATTCTACGGAAATATGAAACCATATTAAATGGCATTGGTCATTTTAATTTGACGGTTTTAATACCCTTTGGATTAGGCGCATTAACAGGATTAGTAGTATTCAGTCGATTTCTTAACTGGCTATTAGCACATTTTTATCGCGCCACTTTAGCAGTAATTATTGGCATATTAATTGGCTCACTTTGGGAAATTTGGCCCTTTCAAATTCGTAAATATATACAAATACATCACAAAGAACACCTAATCAGTACCACCCCCTATTGGCCAGATAGTTTAACCCAACCAGTGATTTATGCCTTATTAATGATGTTATTAGGGATGACATTGGTATTCATTATTTCTGAGTGGGGGAAACGAGGGCAAATCAGAAATTAAACCTGCCAGGTTTTAAAAACCTGGCAGGTTTGGCTGAACTTAATGGCATTTAAAAAAAACACACACAAACAGGATAAATTAATAATATGTCTCCTATTACAATCATAGGTAGCGGTTTAGCCGCTTATACAGTAGCACGAGAATTTCGTAAGCTTGATAAAAACTCGCCGTTGCGAATTATCACCAATGATGACGGTTGTTTTTATTCCAAGCCCATGTTATCAAATGCTTTTAATGAAAAGAAAACCCCAGAAAGTTTAGTCATCACACCAGCAGATAAGATGGCTACTCAAGTCAATGCCGAAATCTTAAACCATACTGAAGTTACTCAAATTCATCCAGAAAAACATAGTCTTAATTGTGGAGATAAGTCTCTGGAATATAGTCAATTAATTTTGGCATTAGGTGCGGAACAAATACGTTTACCCTTAGCAGGTAATGCAGTTGACAAAATTTTCTCAGTCAATGATTTAAATGACTATACACAATTTCGCGCCGCCCTAAAAAATGCCAAACGAGTGGCGATTATGGGAGCAGGCTTAATTGGTTGTGAATTTGCAAACGATTTACAACCAGCAGGTTTTGAAGTGACATTAATTGATCCACTTCAACATGCCTTGGGAAGATTAGTTCCAAAAGAAGTGGCTCTAGTTGTGCAACAGGCGTTGCAAGCTTTAGGAGTAACTTTTAAATTTGAAACAGCGGTTAATCGTGTTGATTATAACGATACAAATCAGGTTTACCAATTAACTTTAAGCGATGGTAGTTTATTAGAAGCTGATATAGTTCTTTCAGCAGTGGGTTTACGTCCACGCATAAATTTAGCCGAAAGAGCTGGTTTATCTGTTAATCAGGGTATTATAGTTGATCGTTATTTAAAAACCTCTGCTGAGGATGTGTATGCACTTGGTGACTGTGCTGAAGTTGAAGGTCTCATATTACCATTTGTCATGCCGCTGATGAATTCAGCGCGTGCTATCGCAAAAAGCTTGACTGGAGAACTAACCGCAGTAAATTATCCCGCAATGCCAGTAGCAGTTAAAACTCCTGCTTGCCCGACAGTTATTTGTGTACCAAAGAATGATGGTGAATGGAAAATTGATGGCGAGGGGCAAAATCTTAGGGCTTTATTGTTTTCATCTAAAGGAGATTTAAACGGTTTTATCTTAACTGGGACAAAAGTTGCAGAAAAAATGGCTTTGGTTAAAAAATTACCTCCTATGTTGCCAATACTTTAGCTCCAAAGGGCAACCACAAGGGATTGCCCCTACAAACAGTGATGTAGGGGCAATCCCTTGTGGTTGCCCTGTGAGGCGT
>JALWSU010000005.1 GCA_026993485.1 Thiotrichaceae bacterium
GGGATTGCCCCTACAAACAGTAATGTAGGGGCAATCCCTTGTGGTTGCCCTTGTGTAGGGGCAATCCCTTGTGGTTGCCCTTGTGTAGGGGCAATCCCTTGTGGTTGCCCTACATCAGTTAGTTAAATAAATCAAATGCAAGATTTGGAATTATTAGAAGCTGCCCAAATTTGGGCAGCCCTTTCAACAAATAGCCAACAAAGTTTGGCGCATTTAGACATTCTTGATAGTGTCGATTCCACTAATAGCTACGCTTTTGCTCAACAGGATAAAGCCGTACCTTATGCATGTTTAGCTGAATATCAAACTGCTGGACGCGGGCAACATGGGCGGCAATGGCTGTCACCTTATGCCAGTGGCTTATGTTTATCTTTAAAACACCGCTATGCAACTTTAAAGCAACCATTAGCTGGATTGAATATCGCCTTAGCTGTTACAGTGGCGCGAGTATTGCGTAAGTTGGGGGCAAGTAGATTTGGACTTAAATGGCCAAATGATGTTATCTGGCAAAAGCGTAAATTAGCTGGCTTATTATTAGAAAGTCGCTATATAAATCATGAATATGAAATTGTCATTGGTATCGGTATGAATATTAAAATGCCGCAAACAATTGATACTAAAAAAATTACTCAAGCTTGGGTGGATTTATATACAGTATTAGGACATTCTATATCGCGCAATAAATTAGCAGCTATGTTGATTGAACAATGTTTGGAAACTTTGTTTAGCTATCCACAGCTTGGATTAGTAGCGTTTATGGATGATTGGCATAGTTTTGATTTAACTTATGGTAAAACCGTGACATTAAAAATTCCGCAACAGGGGTTAATCACTGGCACAGCTTGGGGAATTAATGAACTGGGAGCATTGCGAGTTGATAAGCAATATTATGCTTATGGCGAGGTAAGTTTGCGCTTATGAAACTTTTAATTGATATGGGCAATAGCTCAATAAAATGGGCATTCTTGGAAAAGGAGCAACTTAGTTGTCAACAGCGAATAGCTTATAATAATCATAGTTTGACACAAGCATGGCTGAAATTGCCTGCACCTACTCAAGTATTTGTATCCAATGTTGCTGGCGCAGAAAAAGCGGCAATTATAACAAATTGGATCAAAACACATTGGCGACTTGAAGCGAATTTTATCAAAAGTACTAGCTATCAATGTGGAGTAAAAAACGCTTATGAGAATCCAGAACAGTTAGGTGTTGATCGTTGGCTGGCTTTATTGGCTGCTCGTCGATTGGAAACTAGAGCCGTTTGCGTAGTGGATTGTGGCACTGCCATTACTTTAGATGTATTATCTGCAAATGGTAATCATCAAGGTGGACTGATTATCCCTGGACTGGCAACTATGCACAATTCCCTATTAAGTAACACCGATTTATCTGCCTATCTTAAAAAAAGTCTTAAAAGGGGTGGAAATGTACAAGACCAAGAACCAGCCTTTTTAGCACAAGATACGCAGAATGGGATTATTTTAGGTAGTTTATATGCAGTAATAGGTTTAATCGAATACATCCAAAATACTTATGAAAAACAAGGTAATCAGCTTATATTGATACTAACTGGTGGCAGCGTACCAGCACTTAAGCCATTATTACAAAAACCTTATCGCTATATTCCTGATCTGGTTTTACAAGGAATTCAAACCATTGTTACTCAATAGATATGAGAAATTTAGCCTTAGTTTTATTACTGTTAAATATTGTCTTTTTAAGTTGGCAATTGTTATTACCTCAACCAAATCAAGTAAATCAACCAAATCAACCAAATCAAGTAAATCAACCAAATCAAGCAAATCAAGCAAATCAAGCAAATCAAGCAAATCAACCAAATCAAGTAAATCCCGAAAATAGCGATTATAGTCATCCAATACCATCGCCTGAACCTGAAGAACTAAATCAGCCTCCCGCCTGTTTTCATATCGGCCCTTATACAGATAAGGAAAAGCTAGATGAATTAATCAACTTATTGAAAAGTAATAAAAATATAAATTTTGAACAATTTGAAGTACAAACTAGCCATACGCGAGTACTTAGATCAATTTGGGTTTATCTACCACCATTTAAAAGCAAACTAGCTGCTAAAAATGCTATACAAAGTCTCAAGCAAGCTGGCTTTAAAGATTACCGCATTGTTGCAAAAGGGCAGTTTCAGAATGCAATTTCATTAGGGCTTTATAATAAGCCTCTTTATGCAGAAATTCGTGTCAAAAACTTAAAACGTAAGGGTTACAAAAATATAAAAACACAAAAACGCTATAAAGATGTTACAAAATATGTGCTGAATGTTAGAATACCCACAAATCAACAAGCATTATTGCTTAATATGTTTCAAGAGAAATTTCAAGAGTCGCTACCGAAAGCAGTTCACTGCCATTAAGTTATAGCGTTAACCAACCGCATAAAATACACCTATAAAACCGGTTTTTAAAACCTGGCAGGTTTGG
>JALWSU010000006.1 GCA_026993485.1 Thiotrichaceae bacterium
GATGTAGGGGCAATCCCTTGTGGTTGCCCAGTGAGGCGTTTAATGATTAAACGCAATTAAATCAATTATTTAAAAAATTATGTATAAAGGAGTGCGCTCCAGCGTGGGAACGAGAGTGAAAAAACCGTTTGGAGGATATTATGATTACGGCTGAAATTAGTCTTGAAGATTCCCAAATTCAATGGTTAGAACAATGCCAATCATTTGGATTTAAAGATAAAAATGAGTTTGTTCGTACCGCCATCAATAACTTATACGATCAATTAAAACAACAACAAAGTTTACGAGAATCGGCTCAATTATATGCAGAGATTTATGAGAGTAATGAAGAAACTAGGGATTTAACGGAAGCTGCGATTGTAGGATCCAAATAAAGACCTGACATGTTTTAGAAACCTGTCAGGTCTCAGACCACCATACTTTAGCTTTGGACTCCAAGTCAAGTAACCTATTTATGAATACTTAGCCGCAACCTCCCTCCGTTTTTCATAAGCCTCACGAGCAATTTGTACATCTTCTAAAAACCAAGGTAATTCTTCAAGTAATAGTGCTTGGGGACCGTCAACTAGGGCTTTTTCTGGGTGTGGATGAAAATCTACTAGTATCATATTTGCGCCTGCAATTACTCCTTGTGCTGTTGCATGTTGTACTTCTAGTAAGCCATCAGGTGCTTTTATACGGTTGCCCACAGAGTGGGAGGGATCAATGCAAACTGGCATACGGGTTAAGCGTTTCACTACGGGTACATGGGTAAAATCAACTAAATTACGGTGCGGATCGCCTAAATGGGTTTTGACTCCGCGTAGTGCAAATATTACTTTATGATTGCCCTCGCTGGCTAAATATTCTGCGGCATTTAGTGATTCTTCTAAAGTTATACCAAAGCCACGTTTGAGTAAGATCGGGAACTCTTGTTGTTTGCCTACACTTTTTAGAAGTTCAAAATTTTGAGTATTGCGTGTACCAATTTGTAACATTACCCCAGTTGGATGTCCAGTTTCTTCAAGAGCATGGCGGATTTCCTCAATGTGCATTTCATGGGTAATTTCCATCGCAATTACTTTAATTCCATATTTTCCTGCTAATTCAAATACATAGTTTAAGCAAGCTTTACCATTGCCTTGAAATGAATAGGGATTAGTGCGTGGTTTGTATGCGCCCATGCGTGTGCAAGTTTGTCCATTTTCCTGCAAGGCTTTCATCGTCATTTCGACATGTTTTGGCGTATCTACGGCACATAATCCCGCAAAAACATGCAAATTGTCTTGACTAAAAGTTACGCCATTGTATTCAAAGCTGGAACTGCGGTTGTCATCAACTGCATGACGACCTAAAATACGATATGATTGTGATACTTTTACTACACGTTCAACCCCTGATAAGGCTTCAATATCTTCTTTAGATATTGAGCTAGTTTCTCCAATTAAATAAATTTCTGTCAGTGCTTGTTGGCTGCCTTGCACTGCATGGATATGGTGTCGTATGTTTGGCAAATTATCCAAATATGCCATAATGTTGCGGTATTCTTGAGAATCTCTTTGGATAGATGGTTCTAGTATGATAATCATTGTTGATTTGTTTTATAAAATAAAAAAAGAAGTGTAATTATATTCAATACCTTTGCTAAGGCATTTTATACATCTTGTTACATATCGTTCCCAAGCAGGAGCTTCAATGCCATTAAGTTAAAACAAACCTACGAGGTTTTAGAAACCTCGTAGGTTTATTACTTACAAAAGACCTCCGAGGTTTTCAAAACCTCGGAGGTCTGATTTTAAAGCTTAACTTAATGGCAGTGAAGCAAGAGCTTAGAAACGAGGATAAA
This sequence comes from Thiotrichaceae bacterium, assembly GCA_026993485.1. GTDB lineage: Bacteria > Pseudomonadota > Gammaproteobacteria > Beggiatoales > Beggiatoaceae > JAUXCJ01. Next base: position 1,826 of record JALWSU010000006.1, read on the forward strand.
TAACGAGGATAACACACTTAAAAATTTAATAACTAATATAATATGCGTATAACTTTAACTCAACCTGATGATTGGCATCTACATTTACGCGATGGTATTCAAATGTCATCAGTACTTACAGCGACTAGTCGTTGTTTTCGGCGTGCTATTGTCATGCCTAATTTGAAACCAGCTATTACAACTGTTAATCAAGCTCTTGCCTATCGTGAGCAGATTGTTGCCGCACTTCCAGCTAATAGCAACTTTAATCCATTGATGACGCTTTATCTTACTGAGAATCTGCCCGTAACTGAAATAGGTAAATTGAAAGATAGTGAGCATGTTGTTGCAGTAAAATATTATCCAGCTAAAGCAACTACTAATTCCGAACAAGGTGTGGTTGATGTACGTAATGTCTGGGCAATCTTTGAAGCAATGCAAAATTTTGAGATTCCGCTGTTAATACATGGTGAAGTAACGGCTGATAGTATTGATATATTTGAGCGAGAAAGGGTTTTTATTGAAGAAATACTTGATCCTTTAATCGAGCATTTTCCATCTCTTAGGATTGTACTTGAGCATATCACCACTCAGGATGCCGTTGAATACGTAGCAAATGCAAATGATAATTTAGCTG
>JALWSU010000007.1 GCA_026993485.1 Thiotrichaceae bacterium
GAAACCTATAATTTAAAGGCTTATCTTCTACGACTTTGAAAAGGCCCCCAAGGCATAAATTGCCGCGCTCCATCCATTACTGGTGAAAGCGAGTTTGACATTTGCTTAACCTTTTGCGTTAGAGAACGTATGCTATACTCCATATAAACTGTTGCTTGTCGCACTTTTCCCATATCTTCTGACATCACAATCATATTATCCGACATTTTATGCAAATCAACTGCAACTACTTGCATATTTCTGGACATTTGTACCATGAGTTTGTTCATGCTAGTGACATTAACAGCCAGTATTTGGACATTATTAGTTATTTTCTCTATTGAGTTGGTTATTTGTTCTATTGAACTCGTCATTGTTTGCATATTATTTCGCATGTTGCTCATGTCATTAGACATATTAGACATGGCTTGCTCCATTAAAGAAGCCATATAAAACATATAAGCTGATAGGGCTACAACGAGTAATATCACTGGTACAGCGAGCAATCTTAAAGCATTTATCTTCTTCTGCTTTATACGATCATGATTTGCCCTATCTTTTTGAATTGTCTCAATTGTGCCATTTAAACGATCAAAAGTTCCCTTCAATGCCACCAATAGCTCTGGCGTGTCTATCTGAGACTTTGTAGGGCTAGATGGATTTTCTGTTTCAATGTTTTCTGTCATATTATGTTTCACTTGAAAGTTATTTAGATGACAAAGATAATAACCAATTTTGGCAAATATGATAATAATCATTATTTATCAAAATCATAATTAAATACCTTTGAGAACTGATAATTATGCCTTTCCAAAAAATAAACGGTGCCATTTTAATTATTGTCTTATGGTTTATGGTGATATTAACGATTATGGTGGCGACTTTGGCGACAGAAACTCGTTTATCAGCTCAAGCCGTGTTTTATAACCAAGCCAAATTAGCTAATTGGAATGATACCCTAGCAGCACTAAACGCGGCACAAATGGAATTATTGATTAATCGTATGCCTGATCCTCCAGGAGATTCTGGAGAAGAACTGAAAAAAGGAGAACAGAGAAATAAAAATTATCGTTTCGATGGACGAGTGCTGAATTTGGCTTATCCAATCCCTGATACAGTGAGGGTTCGCATTTATGACCATGCTGGCAAAATTAATTTAAAACGCTTATCTAAAAAGCAGATGCGGCAATTATTAGAAAAATTTGTCAATAAAGATATTACCAAAGTAGATGCTTTAGAAGATGCTTGGCAAGATTGGATTGATCGTGATGATTTTAGACGCGCTAATGGAGCCGAAAAAGATTATTATGAAACGCTGAATCCACCCTATACGCCACGCAATGACCATTTAGAAACAGTAGAAGAACTGTTATTAATTAAGGGATTTGCGAAAATATTTGCAGGGGTGAATATGAATGCAGCTTTTACTGTTTACGGTACTCATTCTGGCGTTAATCCTAATTTAGCCACCCGTGATGTCTTGCTATTATTGCCTGGACTTGATGAAGAAAGCGTTGATGCAATTCTGGCGAAACGCGCCGAAACCGAATTTAAGTCTATTACTGATTTTAATGAGATTCTACAACCAGAACAATTAGTAGAACTTAAATCATGGTTTAACTTTTCAACTAGCCGTTTTTTTAGTATTGCGATACAAAAAAAAACAGCTAATTTAAAAACGAACGAAAACCCAAACGAAAACCCAAACGAAAACGAAAACGAAGAAGTTGCCACTAAGCAACGAGCTTATATAGTTACTGTACAACCTAGAGGCTTTAATAAATTTCCTCTGATTTTGAGGGTTGATCCTTATGGAGTTTTACCCGAAATGGAGGATAAATCGCCAAAAGGGCCTGAATATTGATTGTAAAGGGTTAATAATAAAGTTTTTCAGAAATAAAGCAGTTTTTTTATAGTTGGAATCCAAAGCTTTAGCTTTGGACTTCAATTGAATCAGCTTTTTTCTAATTTCAAAATCAGTGGTTTCATTTCCTGTTCCCAGATTTGCTCTGTTATTTGCCCCGTTTGTTTGTAGCGAACTATGCCTTGTTTGTCAATTATAAAGGTTTCTGGTGTGCCTGTTACTCCCCAGTCCATTCCAACTTGCCCCTTTTTGTCAAAACCATTGGCAATATATGGATTTCCTGCTTGTCTTAAAACCATCATACCCTCTGAGCGTGTATCTTTGTAACTTAGTCCATAAATGTTGTAACCTTGTCTCTTAATTTCCATCAACAGAGGATGTTCGTAACGACAGGTAGCACACCAAGATGCCCAGACGTTGAATAGACTTACTTTTCCCAGAAAATCTTTGTTGCTTAAGGTTTTATTTGGGTCTTCAAGTTGTGGTAAGTTGAAACTTGGTGCTGGTTTGTCAATGCGTGTGGAACCTATATCACGCGGATTTAAACCTAATCCTATATATAAGAAAACGCCTAAAATGGTTACTATAATTAAGGGAAGTGAATAGCGTAACATGATTGTTGTTGTTTCCTAATTGTTGGTGATCAAAAACCTCCGAGGTTTTCAAAACCTCGGAGGTTTAAACTCAAGGAGAATTTAAAGTTTTACGACGATAGCGTTTGTCAAGCAGGGCTAAAATGCCGCCGAATATCATGAATAATCCTCCAAACCATATCCAGCGGATAAAGGGTTTGTAGTAAATACGGACACTCCATGCACCACCATCTAAGCGTTCGCCTAAAGCTATATAAATGTCACGGGTGAAGCCCCAGTCGATTGCTGCTTCTGTCATCGGCATTTGTTGGACTCGATAAGCGCGTTTTTCTGGATGTAATACGGCTATTTGTTTGCCATTTTTTAATACTTTAAAGAGACATTGATAAGCATCATAATTTGGGCCGCTAATAGTCTGAGTTCCTTCAAAAATTAAGGAATATTCACCTAATATGAAAGGTTTTTGCGGTTCAATACGCACGTCTTTTTCAATACTAAAGGCATTTGATAAGGTGACACCTACAACAAATACGGCGACTCCAATATGAGCAAATGTCATTCCATAGAAACTACGTGGTAGGCTGCTTATTCCTTTCCAGCCGCCGCCGCGTTGTTTGCCCTTTTCGCGGACATTTTGGAGACTAGTTAAAATAATCCAAGTTGCGGCTGCAATTCCGGGAAATACAATTAAACCAGCTTTACCCATTACTAAGTAAGGTAGTAGCAAACCTAGTGCAATACTGATTATGAATGTATAAATTAATTTTCCAAATAAGCTTTTAGCATTTTCGCTTTTCCAGCGTGTTAGTGGCCCAATGCCAAGTAAAAACATCAGTGGTGCCATTATCCAGAAAAAGACTACTGAAAAATATGGAGGACCTACGGAAATTTTACCCATGCCCAAGGCATCTAAAAATAGTGGATATAATGTGCCTAGTAATACGCCTGCACAAGCTACTACTAATAGGATATTATTCACTAATAATAAGGATTCGCGTGATAAGCCATCAAAATGCCCTCCTTGTCCAACACTCGGCGCACGCCAAGCATATAGTAGTAAAGAAATACCAACTACAAGACCTAAAAAGACTAGAATAAAAATTCCTCGTGCTGGATCAGTTGCAAAAGCATGAACTGATGTTAATACGCCTGAACGTACTAAAAAAGTTCCTAGTAAACTGAGTGAAAATGCGATGATTGCTAATAACACTGTCCAGTTTTTAAAGGCGCTGCGTTTTTCTGTTACTGCTAGGGAGTGAATTAGGGCAGTTCCTACTAGCCAAGGCATAAATGAGGCATTTTCTACTGGATCCCAAAACCACCAACCGCCCCAGCCGAGTTCATAATATGCCCACCAACTGCCTAAAACTATGCCAAAGGTTAAAAATATCCATGCGACTAGTGTCCACGGACGCGACCATTTCGCCCAAGCACTATCAAGGGTTCCACCTAGTAATGCTGCTATGGCAAAACTAAATGCTATTGAAAATCCTACATATCCCATATATAACATAGGCGGGTGAATTACTAAACCCGGATCCTGTAATAAGGGATTTAAATCACGTCCATCAATTGGTGCTGGAAAAAGACGCTCAAATGGATTTGAAGTTAATAGCATAAACAATAAAAAGCCGATGCTAATAAAACCCATTACTGCAATTACTCTGGTTGCCATTTTTTGTGGCAAGCTACGACTAAAAATAACAACAGCTACTGTCCAAAAGTTTAATAATAGAGTCCACAATAATAAAGAACCTTCATGCCCTCCCCAAACGCTAACTGTGCGATAAATTAAAGGTAAGGCACTATTAGAATTAGATGCTACATAACGAACCGAAAAGTCGTTAGAAATAAAGGCATAAGTTAAACAAGCAAAGGCGATAATTAAAAAAAACAGTTGTCCAACTGCCGCTGGACGTGCTACGCCCATCCAGTTCGGAATACTCCGTGCCGCACCTATTAGCGGAAAAATCGTTTGTACTAAAGCTAAGCACAATGCCAAAATTAAAGCAAAATGACCAATCTCAGGAATCATATTTAGTTATTTATCAATGAGTTATTTAATAGTTTTCTCAGTAGACTCTTTGTGAGCTTCTGCCGTTTTCAAAGCATCTGCCACTTCAGGTGGCATATAATTTTCATCGTGCTTTGCTAATACTTCATCTGCTAAAAATGAATTATCAGGCTGCATTCGCCCAATTGCGACAATCCCTTGCCCTTCACGAAATAAGTCTGGCAATATCCCTGTATATTGCACAGGAATTGTATGGGCATAGTCAGTGACATCGAACTTAATCAATAAGCTATCTTTAGCCCGTATCACACTGCCTTTTTTTACCATTCCACCAATACGAATTACCCTATTTGTAGGAGCTTCGCCCGAAGCTACTTGAGTTGGACTAAAAAAATACAACATATTTTCACTAAAAGCAGTTATAGCTAAAGTGACTGCAATACCAATACCAACAAGCATCAATAAAATAATACTTAGACGCTTTTTATGGTTTTTATTAAACCTTATCACGATGTTTTCTCCGTAATTTTCGACTAATAGTACGCAACAGCATTTTTTCTTGTTGCAAAGGCATAATGAAATTTGCCAATAATACAATAAAGGCTAAGCCATAACTTGTCCAAATGTAAAAGCCATAGCCGCCCATGTGAAAAAATTCATTTATACTACTCATTATTAGGGGGGGTCCTATTGTTAAGTTTTTAGTCTGAACTGTGATTTTAAAGTTAAGCCAAACCTGCCAGGTTTTTAAAACCGGTTTTTACTCTAGTTCCCATGCTGGAGCGAGTGCAAATCAAAGTTTATCATTTAATCACATAAATCCAAGTTCAGACATTTATTTTCTAACTAATGTTATATAGTAACAATAATTTGATAAACTATCTTTTTTTTAATCCACAAGACAAAAAATAGTTATGGAAAGTAAAGTAAACTACGCCCTCATTGGGCTATTTATAATTATATTAGCTATTGCCTTAGTAGCTTTAATATTATGGTTAAGTGTAGCTGGAAACAATAAACATTATCGAACTTATCAAGTCTATATACAAGAATCGGTTTCTGGATTAAAACCTAAGGCATCAGTTAAATATCGTGGGGTTGAAGTGGGTTATGTCCGAGATATAGCCTTAATGCCTAATCGTCCTAATGAGGTACGAGTATTATTAGATATAGAGCAAAATGTACCAATTAAACAAGATAGCTTAGCTATCTTATCTATTCAAGGATTAACTGGATTAGCCCATGTAGAATTAACTGGCGGTAGCCGCAATAGCTTAGCACCGGTACGGGAAATAGGACAAGACTATCCAGAAATTAAAAGTGGCCCCTCATTATTAGTACGTTTAGATACTGCTATTTCTGGATTATTGAAAAATCTCAATAATATTTCAGGTTCAGCCAATACCTTATTAAGTAATATTAATCCTAAAATTGGTAACAACATCTTGGCTAATGTTAGCAACCTGTCTCAGGCACTAAATGTCTTGTTATCCCCACAAAATACTAGAGCAGTAACTAATATACTACAAAATATTGAGCTGGTGACTACTACTGTGGCTGCGCGTACTAAAAATATTGATCAGGGGCTAGACAATTTTGCAGAGGCAACAAACAATATGAATAAAATCAGTGGCAAATTTATTTCTCTAATTGAACAATTGGAAAATAGTATTGTATCTATTGAAGAGAGTTCTAGGGCTTTTGCACGCATTGCTAATGCTATTGAAAAAACTAGCAACGCTTTTACCAAAACAATGGAGAAAGTTAATAAAACTGTTGTAGCAGCAGAGGATACAACTAAAGCGATTGGCAAAACCGCAAAAGATATTAGTATTGCGGTTAATGAAAGTCACCAAGATATGAACTATTTTACTCGCCAAGCCTTACCAGAAGTTACAAATTCTTTGCGTGAATTACGAATTTTATTAAAGAGTTTACGTAATTTTTCCCAAGACTTAGAGCGTAAACCTAATATGCTTTTATTTGGTAAATGATGAACTGATGTTACGTACCTAGCTTCAATTCGCCTAGGGAGGGCTACTAGGGCTAAAGTCCTAGACTAAAAGCTAAAGTTGGTTAAAGCCGATTGTTTACCTAGTCTAAAGGCTAGATTGGTAAAATGCTAGTCAGCTTTAGCTTTTAATGTCCCAAATATTGGGATAGGATAATTTGATTATTAACGCAAGTAGGGGTAATTGGCTCCCCCTACTATTTAAGTACCGTGCAAGAATAAAGTGAGATTTTAACTAGGCTTACTTCGTTTGGAGTTCAAGGTTACCTTGAACAAATATCGCTTGTGCAAGGTAACACTCCAAATTTTAACAAATACATGAATTGGTACTTAAACTATACAGCTTCAGCTAATTTATATGTAAGCTTACGTTTACGTTGGATTGTTTTAGAATGATGTGGAACTAGGTGATACAACTCATTAAGTGCTTGTTTATAAACATTCTTTTTAAAATACACAATTTCTTTTGCAGGTTGCCAATAATCAACCCATTGCCATTCATCAAATTCAGGCTGATCAAAGGCATCAAAACGAATCGCACTTTCATCAGCTAAAAGTCGTAACATATACCAAACTTGTTTTTGCCCTATACACAAAGGTCTTTGATAATGGCGAATTAAATGGGGTGGTAAACGATAACGTAACCAACCACGAGTAGTTCCTAATATTTCTACTTGTTTCGCATTTAAACCTATTTCTTCATATAGCTCACGATACATAGCTCGTTTTGGCGTTTCATGTGCTTTAATTCCACCTTGTGGAAATTGCCAAGCTTTTTGTTTCAGGCGTTTTGCCCATAATAGTTGTCCAGCATCATTTGCCAAAATGATACCAACATTCATTCTGTAACCATCCGTATCAATCATAGGATTAGTCCTCAAATTCAATAAGGTATTTGTTAAATGTCATTAACATTAAGTTAAGCTTATGTTACCTGATTATATAAATAATACAAGCATTATAAAAAAAATAAAATAATAATCAAATATATATATTAGTTTATAGCATATTTTTGATGATTGAGGACTATTTGTAGCTACATTTAAATAAATAGGCAAGCTAGTTAATCACGCAGTGTACGCAAAATGTAATATAAAACTTAAGTAAAACAATGAATAAGCATTAGAAATCCATTGAATCAACTTGAATTACTAAGTGAATTCTTTAAAATAAATAACTTATATATAACAAATACTTAAGTAGTTAAGAAGCTATTTCAAGCATTTTAATTATCATATGCAACAAAGTAACATTTTATGACAACATATGATGTTTTATAACCACAATGTTGTATATATGTTGGTATCTAAAACTGTTAATCAAACAAACAAATGAAATAATTATTATGAAATAATAAATTACAGAGATTTTTTAGAAAATACTTGATGTGTGTTTTTTACAACAGGGCTGGTTGAGGATTATTAGTTGGCTGGAGGCTACTTTCGCTGTAAGCCTTAAACTAAAAAGCTTAAGGCTGATTTTATTAGCTAGTCATTTTGGCTGAAACAATTCCAATATCGGCTTCAGGATGTGTCTTTTTAATCAATTTCGTAATTTCATCAACCTGCTGGGTTGCTATATTTAATACTAATAAAATTGATCCCTTTAAAATGGCATCTTGAAACTTTTCTAATTCATGGTTGGGAATATCACGGGCAATCAAGCCAGAAAGCAGCGTACCAAAACTAGCACCCACAAGGGTTGTGGCAAAAATAACCGCACCGCCTCCAAGAATTACACCGGCAGGAGGAAAAACAATAGCTAATAATCCTGCCAACATACCAGCAACACCTCCTACTCCGGCACCGATTTCTACTCCGTGAACAAATTCGGTTTTTTCTAATTCTGAAGCCTTATTTAAACCTTCGAGTGGAATATCATCGCGTGCTATAACATGAATTTCACTTTCTTTTATACTGACATTTTGCAGGTCATTGACCAATTTTTTACAATGTGCCACATCAGGTAACAAAAAATAAAGCTTTCTACGCATAGCTGCCTCCTCTAAAAATGGCATTAAACAAACTATTATGGTAGTTTTATAAACCATAATAGCAGTCTTGCCATCATAGACATCTATTATCAGCTAAGCAACTTTTAATATTGTATAATTACGAAAAATCACTGATAAACAGTAAGTTAATTATTATTTTATTTGATAATAAAAACAATAATTTAAATTAAACACAAACCTTTTATTTCATATAGTAAAACACCAAAGGGTGAACTCATGTCTGATGATTTAAGCGAAAGCGCACTTTATTACCATCGTTTTCCAAAACCAGGAAAATTAGCGATACAAGCCACTAAACCACTTGCTAATCAACGTGACTTAGCACTAGCTTATTCTCCCGGAGTTGCCGCAGCTTGTCGGGAAATTGTCCGCGATTCTAGAGAAGTTTCCAATGTTACCTCACGCGGAAATTTAGTCGCTGTTATTAGCAATGGCACTGCCGTACTGGGATTAGGTGCTATTGGCGCACTGGCTTCTAAACCAGTGATGGAAGGCAAAGCAGTACTTTTTAAAAAGTTTTCTGACATTGATGTTTTTGATATTGAAATCAACGAAAATGATCCAGAAAAACTGGTTGAAATTATTGCTGGATTAGAGCCGACATTTGGAGCTATTAATCTTGAAGATATTAAATCTCCAGAATGTTTTTATGTTGAGCAAAAGCTGAAAGAACGCTTAAAAATTCCCGTATTTCATGATGATCAACACGGTACTGCTATTTGTGTTGCCGCAGCAGTTCTTAATGGAGTACGGCTAATAGGTAAAGAATTATCTGAAGTAAAATTGGTAACATCAGGTGCAGGTGCTGCCGCCATTGCTTGTTTAAATTTGCTCGTTGATTTAGGAATTAAGAAAGAGAATATCATTTTAACAGATTCCGTTGGGGTAGTGTACAAGGGACGCACTGAAAGGATGAGCAAGTATAAGGAAGCTTATGCGATTGAAACTGATAAACGTACCTTAGATGATGCGATTGAAGGAGCCGATATATTTCTTGGTTTATCTATTGGTGGTCTTCTCAAGCCAGAAATGGTTGCAAAAATGGTTGAACAACCCTTAATTCTTGCGCTGGCGAATCCGACACCAGAAATTATGCCAGAACAAGCCCGTGCAGTGCGCCCTAAAGCGATTATTGCCACTGGGCGTTCTGATTATCCTAACCAAGTTAATAACGTCTTGTGTTTTCCTTTTATATTTCGTGGTGCCTTAGATACGGGAGCAACACAAATTAATCGAGAAATGCACCTAGCCTGTGTCCATGCTATTGCGGATTTAGTTACTAGCACCGAATCTAATATAGCCAGTGCGGGAGCTTCAGAAGTTTTAAATAAAGCTTATGCTGGCGAAGATTTAAATTTTGGACCTGAATATATTATTCCTAAACCTTTTGATCCGCGCCTAATTACTGTAATTCCGCCTGCTGTTGCTAAAGCTGCAATGGAGAGCGGAGTAGCCACACGCCCAATTAAAGATTTTAATACCTATCAACAAGGTTTATCGCAATACATGTTCCGTTCGGTTAATGTGATGAAAAGCCTTTTTAACCGAGCGCGAGAAAATCCACAACGCATTATTTATTCCGAAGGAGAAGATTGGCGGGTTTTGCGAGCAGTGCAAGTACTCTTAGATGAAGGCTGTATCCAGCCTATTATTGTTGGCAGACATGACGTGATCCGCCAACGTATTAAACAATTACGTTTGCATATTCGCCCAGATGTTGATTTTGAACTGATTGATCCGCTCAATTATGCTAAGCATAATGAATTAGCCCAAGAATATCATAAAATTATGGGCAGAGATGGGATTTGGCCCGCAGAAGCAGAAGTAGTGGTGCGTAGTAATACCACAGTGTTAGCTTCTTTACTATTGCGACGAGGAGATGCAGATGCTTTGGTTGCAGGGCCAGTGGGTTCATTCCATGAACATTTACGCCATACTGTAAACATTATTGGCTTACGTGAAGGTGTTTCATACCCTGCAGCTATGGATCTATTGATTTTAGATAAAGGCACATATTTTATTGCAGATACCCATGTAAATTATGAACCAGATGCTCAAGAATTGGCGGAAATTACCGAAATGGCGGCTAATGAAGTCCAGCTTTTTGGCATTACCCCTAAAGTGGCTTTAGTTTCCCATTCCAACTTTGGGAGTACTGATAATTATTCAGTACTCAATCTCCGTGAAGCATTAAATTTGATTCACGCTAAAATGCCAGATTTAGAATGTGATGGCGAAATGCGAACTGATGCGGCGTTAAGTGAAAAAATCCGCAACAGTCTTTATCCTGATTCTCATTTAAAAGGAGAAGCTAATTTACTAATAATGCCTAATTTGGATGCAGCTAATATTGCATTTAATGGCATCAAGGCTCTAGCAAATGGCGTATCTGTTGGCCCAATATTGTTGGGAATGCGTAAATCTACCCATATTTTAAGTCGCGTTGTTACTACTCGTGGGGTAGTAAATTTAAGTGCATTAGCCGCAGTTGATGCACAAGCATTGTCTGCGAATAAAAACTAACAACAATTCTAGGACTTACGCATTGACAAACGAATTTTTTTTATTTTCTCCTTGGAGTCCAAAGCTAAAGCTTTGAAATCCAAGTCAAGTAATTTATAAAAGTTAATAAGTTGTTTTTATTACAAAAAGAAACAATTTCTACTGTCAGTGCGTAAGTCCTAAATTCTATTTGATAGGTATTAAACGATCACCAAAAGGTGTGTGTATTAAACGCATACCTGGTGGTATATTTTCAGGTTTAATCTTGGTTTTCGGCGGCATCTTATAACCTTCTTGTGGCATGTTGTATCCTTTTGGCGTTGGAGGAGCTATAGGTCCATGATTTCTAGGTGTAACCGGCGGTGGTGCTGCTGCGGAGGGTGCTGAAACCAGTGGGGTAATTGCCTTACCACGTTTTAAGCTAACTGTTGCGGTTTTTTGATCAGCACTACATATAATGCCTTTTTTCTCATTGGATTTACGACAGGGGGCATTTTCAGGATATTCTATCAATATATCCCGTGCTTCTACCTTTAAGATTTTATAGCCTTCATAACCTTTAATTTCAGTAGGTTTATTATTGAAACGTAAGAGAAATTCTTTTTGATCTGGGCCCCTTAAAATAACAGAACGTTTATTCCCGATCCTACTTGTACCAAGTAGGGTAAAATCTTTTTGTGGTAGCAATTCTTTTTTTGGTGGAGCTGGAATATTTTGCATGGGTGGTTTTGGTTGTTGAAAGTGGCTAGGTAATTGAGGTCTGACAAAAATATAAGGGGGTGGAGAGGGTGGTTTTCCACGATCTGGATTAAATAAATCAAAAGCAAAAATAGGATTGCTGATTAAAAATACTGCGAGTGTTGAAATTATTATCTTCATAATATCTACCTAACTACTAGCTATTTGTCTGATGTTACGTATCCTTGTTTACGCACTCTTGCTCCAACGCTGGAGCGCAATCTCTTATTTATACACAAGGGCAACCGATTGCCCCTACATGACATGAGAAGACGGTTTACTTAGTTACTTCGTTGGTAGAGGCAAGCCCTTGTGGTTGTCCTTTGGGGCTGGAGCGAAAGCGCGCGCGTAACATCAATTATTAAGGGAGATATCTTAATATTAATCTACTAAAAAATATACACCCAAGGCAATTAAAATAGATAAAACTAAGGCGATCCAATCTTCATGCCTATCGGTTTTAAAAAGACTCAATGCTGAGCCTCGAAGGAATTTTGGTTTTTCTTCTTCAGACATATTTCAATCCTTTGTAATTAAATGGTTTCACGTACAAATAATAAGACCACAATCAGGGATAAAACCGCTTTCAGTGTACCTACAACACCCCCAATCACTAATGGTTGCCCACCAGCCTGCTTAATAGAAGCAAAAGTAATTTGCATCCCTAAGCCTACTAAACCAAAGGCAAATAACCAAGTAATGAATTGACGGAATTTCTTGATTTTCTTGGCAGTATGGCGAACCGATTTATGCGCTTGTTTCAAGATATGATTAGCTTTCTGAGACAAAATCTTGGCATTGACTAAACCACGCAAATTATCATCATCTTCAATAGACATCACTTTTTTATTTTCAATCAATCTATTTAAAGATTCCTTTTGTGCAGCTACTTGCACTTTATCTAGTTCAGTTTTCAATGTTGCTACAGCGTCTGCTGTTAATAATTTTTCAGCAGGAATATTATTATCAAAATATTTACCCTTATAATGATGAGCTGGCGAAAATATACCTGTAGAAGATAGGGCAAACATCAAGAGAAACCCTAAGACAAAAATAGGGAATTTTTGAAACGCCACCTTAGCAACATTAACATCAGGAGCATCTTCTTCACGTTTTACATACCACACCGCTAACCAGACAACTATGATAGGCAAAACCAGTACGCGAGTAATATTAAAAATTTCCGCCACTTTTAAGGTTTCAATACCATCTGGCTGATAGGCAAGTGCTGCGCCAGCTACTTGAGCAGAGTTAAGGATACCGGTACCTGCCCAAGCTCCAAACTGGACATAACCTAAATCTAGGATATTACCAACTATGGGAAATAAAAACATGCAGCCAACGCCCCAAAGTAAAATCGTTCCAATTGTATAAGCTATTTCTACCGATTTGGCTTGTACTACTGGGGCTGCGGCAACTGTTGCAGATACGCCACATACACCCATACCTGCTGAAAGCACACCACCCATAGAATTAGAAATCTTGCGCCGTGATGCCATCCATAAGACTAAACCTACTGAACCTAAGACGAAAAAACCCACCATTAAAATAGAAAGTGAACCTAATTGTTGTAATTCTGCGAGACTATATAATGTCCCCAGTAAAACTACACCAGTTTTTAAACCTAAACGCGATAAACGCACTCCATTTTCTGCCCAAGCTGGTACTTTAAAAAAGTTTACAACAATAATACCAGTTAAAATGCCCAACACAATATAATTGAGTCCAAGTACCTCGTGTAAATACTTAGCCCCCATAATGGGACCTAAAGATTTACTCCAAACAGCAACTAAAGGAGCAATAAACCAGCGAACTATCATTGCAATAAATAAAATAAAAGTAGCCCCAGCTACTGAGGACAAATAATAATCTAAATGCCCGATTTTATGCTCAGCAAACAAATGCCATAATCCTACAACAACAGCAATACCGCCAAAGAAATAAGATAAACTAACGATTTCTCCAAAATATTTTTGGATATGTAAATATTTAATCACACTATCCATTAGGGAAAAATCTGCTAAGACACCCAAGCTAAGCATAATAATACCCATAATCAATAAAGCTGGGTGTTTGTGAGTATAAATCATAACTAGTATTTTATCCTCCAAATTTAAAAAATTTTTATTTTAAACCTTAATAGTGATTTATCACAAGTAGCATCTACTAGACAATTACACAAATAATCATTATTATACTTATCTCAATTTAATTTATATAAACAAAGATATATTTTATGAATAAACTACTCAGATTCACAGCTACGAGTTTACTCGTTTGTGGAGTGAGCATAGGTTTAGCCTCACAAGCAGATACAATCGCAACAATACCAGTTGCCCTGATTCAAACTAGCTCACAAGCAAAAACCAATACCGATACACTCCGTTTCACTTTGCAACATCGTTTTAATGGAGGCGAACAACTTTCTAGCGAAACCATAGAAATTCCATTTGAGCAGCTTAATAAAAATCCTTTGGTTTTTTTGCAAACGCTCAAACAACACTTTTCTAAGCTTTTAGAAAAGCAAAGTTTACCTGTAGAAATTGATAGCAAACTTGATTTTGTCTTACCTGCGAAAGCTTTCGAAATTTTAGGGCAATTGCCAAGTATATCAATTAAAACCAACGTTAATAGCGACGGTAGTGGGAAAAGCGATTTAGTGTCTCCAGCCTATTCACGACAAGTGCCAGACAAATCTGGTCAG
This sequence comes from Thiotrichaceae bacterium, assembly GCA_026993485.1. Lineage (GTDB taxonomy): Bacteria > Pseudomonadota > Gammaproteobacteria > Beggiatoales > Beggiatoaceae > JAUXCJ01. The sequence continues at coordinate 14,420 of JALWSU010000007.1, forward strand.
GGCAAGAATGCTTTTATAGATTGGAAAGGCTTGGATGCTCAATTTACGTTTGAAAATAAATTTGAGAATTTGAATGCCAACATCAATCTCAATGGGTTACTACTCAGAGAGTCTGCACTCCACCAACAATTCAGATTGTTTTTAGGAACTAGCCATTTAAGTGGTAATTTTGATAACCAGTTTATCCCTACTCAATTGAATCTGGATCTTAATTTGCCTAGTTTGCAAAGTCGTTACGACAAATATGCTTCTGATTTAAAAGATTTGTTATTCAAGTTCAAGTTTAAGAAAAACCCAAAAGGACTTGATCTTGGTTCTATGGATTTTCAAGTTGGCCAGTTGGAAATAGTTGAAAATCATTCAACAATTAGTACAATCAATGGATTATCAGTTAGTGCTAGAGGTGAAGAACAAAATGGTTTAGTTAATTATACCTTGCACATTGAACTTGATAAATTGCAAGTACCAGAAAAACTCACTATTGGAGAAGGTTCAAATAATGGATTTGTAGCAGAAATCTCATTTAGCAATTTAGATGAGAAAACCTTATTAGTTTTGCAAAACCAAGCACATGAATTGAAAGGCCAAAAAAATCCTCAAATGGCTACGATGCTGTTATCCCAAAAATTGATGGAAATGTCTTCTCAGTTTTTAGCAAGCTCTCCTCAAATTGGATTCAAACTAAAAGTTAATTCGTCAAAGGGTAATTTTGATAGTAATATCGACATCAAACTCAGCGGAAAGAAAATCACTTCTTTAAATCTTCCAGCTTTAGCGTCACTTTTGCAGGCAAATGCAAATATCATTGTCAGTAAAACCTTATTGGCACAATTACTGGAAGCTCAAATTCTCCGCAAAATGCAAAAAAGCCTTGCAGATGAAAATAAGACCTTGAATGATAAGGAATTAGCCTTTTTAACCAAACAAGCTAAACAAGCAAGTAAACAACAATTGCAAATGTTTGTTGGGATGAAATTATTAGTTGATAGTGGCGATGGTAATTATCATTTAGTTGCGAAGTTTAAAGATAAGAAACTGATTTTAAATGGTGCAGATATGCCGTTTAAATTCTGAGTTATATTCTAAACCTCTGAGGTTTCCAAAACCTCAGAAGTTTTAGGCTACCAAAGCTTAGACTCCACCACTATGAATTAATTCATAATATCGCTTTTCCAGTTCCTTTTTATGTTCCAATTCCTCATTAGCTAGATAACGAAATAAATCCTGAATAGGGCCACTAGGAGTTTCTTCAGCTAGACTACTATATTGCTCCATAGCTGCCTGTTCACGTCCTAAAGCATATTGGAGAATTGCCTGATCATCTATAACTTCATCCAATTTAGGTACTAATATATAATCAGAAAAGCGATGATCATTAGCTGGTTTTTGAATATACTGCCTTATTTGTTCAGATATTTCTGGGTTATTTTTCAGTTCTTGGAATAATTCAAAATGCCTTTTTTCCTCCTCTGCTAATTCTTGTACTAAAAGGCGTAGCGGTTTACTGACTTTCGTTTGTAGTTCGCTATAAAGACTAAAAGCGGCTTGTTCAAAATCACTGGCTGTTTCTAAAATCTCGCCTATAGTGGTTTTTTCCTTAAGCAAATCATAACTTTCTCCTTCATGTACATTCATAAAAATTTACCTCTACGTCAAATATTGATGAATACTTGCTGCGACGCGATGCCCTGCTGCAATAGCATGAATCACATCTGGACCTTCTACCATATCACCAGCGGCCCAGAGCCATGCTACTGAGGTACGCCCGTTTTTATCAATAACAAGACGACCTCGCTTATCCCATTCCAATTTTTCAGTCAGTTCCTCATCAAAGCAATTTAAATCAGGAGCTTGTCCTATGGCTTCTACAATCATATCGGCTTGGTGTTTTATCACATCCTCATCATCATATTTGGGATGAAAACGGCCTTGTTCATCAAATATAGAAATACAACGAACTGTTTCTAATCCGATTAAATTTCCATCTTCAACTATGCAAGAACGTGGGCCTCTACTGGTAAATAATTGAATTCCTTCCTCATTAGCCTCTTTAATTTCAACTGGATCGGCTAACATTTTATCACGGCTTTCTAAAGCTGTGATTGTAATGTTTAGTTCTCCAAACTTTTGCCGTTGTAAGCGTGCCAGACTGCGGGCAATATCAAAAGCTACGTTACCGCCACCAATGACAACAATCTGTTTGCCAATTTCAAATGTCTCTTTTAAAGTAATTTGCTGCAATAAATTAATTGCCGAATAAACTTGAGGATGATCGGAATTAGGTATTCGTGTAGAACGTCCAACATGTAAACCAATAGCAATTACAGTCGCATCATAATCATTTTCTAACTTTGCCAAAGTAATATTCTGACCAATACGAATATTACAGCGAATTTCAACCCCCATTGATTGAATAACTCTAATATCCTGATCCAGCTTATCATAAGGTAGGCGATATTCTGGAATACCATAACGCATCATACCACCAGGTTGATCTAGTGCCTCAAAAATAGTCACGGCATGACCTTGATGCGCTAAATCGTAGGCAACAGTTAAACCTGCTGGCCCCGATCCAATAATAGCGACTTTTTTGCCAGTCGAAATTTTTTTAGAGCCTTCAGCAGCAATTTCTTGAATACGCTCCTCAGAAAGTTTGTCCATAGCATAGCGTTTCAGCCAACGAATACTAATTGGTTCACCACGTCTTCCAATTGAGCAAGCCGTTTCACAACGATGCGTACAAACACGCCCACAAACATTTGCTAAAGGATTAGTTCTATAAATCTGTCTTACAGCCTCTTCTATATTACCAGCCCATATAGCACGGATATATTCTGGTGCGTGCATATTTGTCGGACAAGCTTCGTGGCACATACCACATTGAATACAACGCGAAGCTTCTAATAAAGCCTGTTGTTCATCAAAGCCTTGCACAATTTCAACAAAAGAATCCTGTCGCTCTTTTACTGTTAATTCAGGCATAGATTGACGTTTTAAATCTAGTAAATCAGAATCCGCAGACTTTGCCCACCCACTGGGAAAACCTAAACCGTGCATTCCTTTTTCATCGGGAAGAATAAAAAACGTATTTAAATCAAGACTTACATGCACATATTCTCGTGATAAGGCTAATGAACCTGTTGGGCAAACATCGACACATAAGGCACACCAACAACAACGCCCATAATCAATAGCGGGGCGACGCGCTTTTATACCCTTAATTGGATCACTAGGTAAATCCTTAATATTCACCATACGAATGGCGTGATTATCACAAATGCTAGAGCAAGTGCCACAACCAATACATTTTTCCCAATCATTTATATGAAATCCGCGATAATTGGGCGCAGCGGGACGCGGTTCAATCGGCAAAGTAATTGGCTGTCGCCCAAGAAAACTTAAAGTTTTTAGTGGAGCTAGTAAACTGTTCATAATGTGGTGTTATTCTAATTTAAAAAAATAATGGAGTCCAAAGCTTTAGCTTTAACTAATAATCATCGCCCAAAGCTAAAGCTTTGGACTCGAATATGTAACTAAATTCATGATTCACTACATAAATGTTTTGAAAAAATTCAGTAAAGCCTTTAAATATTTAAAAATCAAGGTTCAAATATTAATAACACCGTGTAACAATATATTTAGCCATCCAGCGCAATGGTTCAGCTTGAACATCAAAATCGCTTATGCTATTAATAGCATCATCAATTAACTCTTGAGCTAGTTTTTTAGCACTAGCTAAACCTAATAAAGATGGATAAGTTACCTTATTGTGAGCAATATCAGAACCTTGAGGCTTTCCAAGTGTCTCAGTATCAGATTCAACATCTAAAATATCATCTTGAATTTGAAAGGCTAAACCAATACACTTGGCATAATGATCTAATTTTTCTAAAATATGATTTTCAATAGAGGGAAAAGCCAAAGCACCAAGTTTGACACTAGCGCGAATTAAGGCACCAGTTTTATGTATATGCATATTTTCCAATTCGGCAATATTTAAAACATAGCCAACAGACTCTATATCAATTGCCTGTCCACCTGCCATGCCACGTGAGCCACTAGCTAAGGCTAATGTTTTTATCATTTCCAAGCGTTGTTTATCAGTAGTTTGTAAATTAGGCGCAGAACTTAAGACATAAAATGCCAAAGATTGTAGTGCATCACCAACTAAAATTGCAGTGGCTTCATCAAAAGCTTTATGACAAGTTGCTTTACCTCGGCGTAAATCATCATTATCCATTGCAGGTAAATCGTCATGTACTAATGAATAAGCATGAATTAGTTCGACTGCACAAGCAGGTGCATCTAGTGATGTTGGAGTAACATTTAGAGCTTTACCAGCTAAATATACCAGTAAAGGGCGTATCCGTTTACCACCATCAAGTACACTATAGCGCATTGCCTCATGTAAACGAGTTGGTTGAATTGAAGCCATAGGCAAGTATGATGCTAAAGCGGTTTCAACTCGTTTTTGATAAATTGTCATTAATGATTTTAAGGACATTTATTATTTTACCTTTAATTATAGATAACAGTTTTTTATTTTAACTAATTAATAGCAGCAAAAATTTATGCCATATTTACAAATTCAAACTAATATTGATATCAAACCAGAACGACAAGCGGATTTATTAAAGAGTGCCTCAGAAATTGTCGCACAAATCTTAAATAAATCAGAAAATTATGTAATGGTAGCCTTGCAAGCTAAAACGCCAATGCTATTTGCAGGAACTGAGCAAGCAACAGCGTTTTTAATCTTAAAAAGTCTCCGTTTACCCGTAGAAAATACCCCATATTTTTCACAAACCTTATGCTCATTTATTGAAGAAAAGTTACAAATTCAAAAAGATAGAATCTATATTGAATTTATAAATCCCGAACCATCATTATGGGGTTGGAATGGACGAACTTTTTAATCACTTATGTTACGCATTCTCGTTCCCACGTTCCAGCGCAAGGCAACCACAAGGGATTGCCCCTACATCATTGTTTGTAGGGGCAATCCCTTGTAGTTGCCCAGAGAGGCGTTTCAGGATGAAACGCAATGAAATCAATTATTTAAAAAATTATGTATAAAGGAGTGCGCTCCAGCATGGGAACGCATACTTCGACGCTCTAGCGTTGCTGCCAACAAACTTATGCTTTAGTACTTATGTACCTAACCAATTTTCGTATTGTCCAAAGCTTTCGCTTTGGAAACCAGCCAAAGCTAAAGCTTTGGACTCCAATATTTTCGTTTTCCTAGTTTCCAAGGCTTCACTGCCATGATATAGCGTTACCCGATTTAGTTAAGTACAAACCTGCCAGGTTTTTAAAACCTGGTAGGTTTAATCGCTGTATTTTATACAAACAGGTAGTGCTATATTAAGCTATGAAAAAGAGTACAGCGAATGTCAGACAACAAATAAAACCTTTGATAACTCGTCAGCTAACTGATTGTTTTTTATTCGTTGTCATAGATTCGTTGTACTCCATCCTTGAATTTAATGGCAGTGAAGCGGGAGCGTGGGAACGAGAGTGCGTAACATCAGTTAATCACATCAAATAATGAGCGATTTTTCCCATTCTACAAACATAATTAAAGCCAGTTTAACAAACAAAGCTGATAAAATTTATTGTAATGGTGATTGGACACTAGATGGTATTAGTCAATTAGAACTGCAAATCAAAAAATTTTCTTGGCCAAAAATTACAACGATTATTTTTGATGGCAGTTCGATTCAAAATATGGATACAGCTGGTGCATGGCTGTTATTTCGTACTCAACAAACTTTAGAACTTGCTGGACATACAATTATTCTACAAGGATTGAATGCCAAGCATAGTGATTTGTTGCAAATGATGAGAAATCATGCAGCTAATTATCAACCAAGTACACCTCCACCATCTTATAATATTTTAGAACGTATTGGACAAAAAACTTATAAAAATTATAACCAACTAATTGATTTTTTAGCATTTGTTGGTGAAACTTTCATTGTTTTTTTACAAGCAATATTTTCTCCAACTCGTATTCGTTGGCAGGCACTATTTGCAAATTTATATTCGGCAGGTGTAACCGCACTACCTATTATTGGTTTACTATCCTTTTTAATCGGTATTGTTCTTGCCTATCAAGGTGGCAGTCAATTAAATAAATATGGTGCTAATATTCTTATAGTTGATTTAGTTGGGATAACACTTTTGCGTGAAATAGCTCCGTTACTAACCGCGATTATTGTCGCAGGGCGTACTGGTTCAGCTTATACAGCACAAATTGGTACAATGCGCGTTACTGAGGAAATTGATGCCTTACGTACAATTGGTATTTCACCAATGGAATTATTGGTATTACCAAAATTATTAGCACTAATTATATTAATGCCCTTATTAAGTGCCTATGCTGATATTATGGGAATTTTGGGCGGAATGCTAATCTCTAAATTATCATTTGGTGTTAGCATGATAGATTTTATTGATCGTTTTCCTAAAGCAGTTTCTCTTACTAATTATTTAATAGGCATATCAAAAGCACCTTTTTTTGCGGCTGCTATTGCTTTAATTGCCTCTTATCAAGGGTTTAAAGTTAAAGGTGGAGCTGAATCTGTTGGTAAACAGGTAACAATAAGTGTTGTACAATCGATTTTTTTAGTTATTGTACTTGATGCCGTTTTTGCTATTGTATTCAATTTATTGGGCATAGGATTTTTTAAATAAAAATATGTCAGCAAAAACTGAAATAGCAATAAAAATTAAGGATTTACATACTAAATTTGGCTCAACTATTATTCATGAAGGACTAAATTTAGAAATACGACGTGGTGAAATTATTGGCATTATTGGAGAAAGTGGCTCTGGTAAAACGACACTCTTGCGTGAAATTCTGTTACTTGATAAACCCTTAGCAGGCTTAATTGAAGTTTTTAATAAAAACATCTTAGACTTAAACAAAAAACAATGCTTGTGGTTACGCCGTCGTTGTGGGGTAATGTTTCAACAGGGGGCATTATTTAGTTCTTTAACAGTTGCCGAAAATGTAGCAGTACCTTTACATGAACATACAAAACTGAGTAAAAACTTAATCAAAGAAATCGTAGCCTTTAAAATTGCCTTAGTGGGCTTACCATCTAGTGTTGAAACTAAATATCCTGATCAACTTAGTGGGGGTATGATAAAACGTGCAGCAGTTGCCCGCGCTATTGCCTTGGATCCAGAAATTTTATTTTTAGATGAACCAACGGCAGGATTAGATCCTATCAGTGCTTTAGCATTGGATAAACTAATCTTGCAATTAAAAAAAACACTTGGTTTAACAATCGTTGTTATCACGCATGATTTAGATACATTGTGGGCTGTAACTGATCGAGTTGCAGTTTTAGCTGATAAACATCTTCTTGATGTTATGCCAATTAAAGATTTAATCAAACTTGAACATTTTTGGCTGCAAGAATATTTTCATGGCCCGCGTGGGCGAGCAGCTAATCGGGATTGAACTTAATATAACTTACGCATTGACAAACTATTTTTTTGTTTTTTTTCTTGGAGTCCAAAGCTTTAGCTTTGGACTCCAAGTAATTTATAATTTGTAACATTTTGTTTTTATGAAAAAACATATAAAACATCAACTGTCAATGCGTAAGTCCTAACTATTTACATAATCTGTAATATGTTGATAGATGTCAATTGAATTGTTATCTTTAGCAAAAGTGAAATAAAACTTGACATCAAAAAGAAAAGCTATATAATAGCGGCTCTCAATTTAAAGTTAAGTTTTTAACTGATTTGGGTATTATTAAATACTTAAAAATAAAGCTTGACATCAGAAAGAAAAGCTATATAATAGCGGCTCTCAACTGAAGTTAAGTTAAGAAGAATCATCTTTATCTTTGCATTTTTGCACTTTATTAAATTTAAGTGTTAAATATTAAAATAACGCTTGACATTAATAAATAGCATGTTATAATGCGCCGAGTTGAGTTGATAAATTCAATTATTTAGATTGAAAATGTTCTTTAATAAATAGATCAAGTAATTTGTGTGGGTGCTTGCGTCGATAGATTAACAATAATTTATTTATAATAATTTCGATGCAAATACTAACTCAGATTTTTGTTTGAGTAAAAACTTTGCGTCAGCTAGATTTAACAAGATTTAAACTGAAGAGTTTGATCATGGCTCAGATTGAACGCTGGCGGCATGCTTAATACATGCAAGTCGAACGGTAACATGCCCTTCGGGGTGATGACGAGTGGCGAACGGGTGAGTAATACATAGGAATCTACCTAGTAGTGGGGGACAACTCGGGGAAACTCGGGCTAATACCGCATATGTCCTACGGGATAAAGTGGGGGACCTTCGGGCCTCACGCTATTAGATGAGCCTATGTCAGATTAGCTAGTTGGTAGGGTAAAGGCCTACCAAGGCTACGATCTGTAGCTGGTTTGAGAGGACGATCAGCCACACTGGGACTGAGACACGGCCCAGACTCCTACGGGAGGCAGCAGTAGGGAATATTGGACAATGGGCGCAAGCCTGATCCAGCAATGCCGCGTGTGTGAAGAAGGCCTGCGGGTTGTAAAGCACTTTTTTTTGGGAAGAAAAGCTTAGAGTTAATACCTCTAAGTGTTGACGTTACCAATAGAATAAGCACCGGCTAACTCTGTGCCAGCAGCCGCGGTAATACAGAGGGTGCGAGCGTTAATCGGAATTACTGGGCGTAAAGCGTGCGTAGGCGGTTAAATAAGTCGGATGTGAAAGCCCAAGGCTTAACCTTGGAATTGCATTCGATACTGTTTAGCTAGAGTACAGTAGAGGAAAGCGGAATTCCTAGTGTAGCGGTGAAATGCGTAGATATTAGGAAGAACACCAGTGGCGAAGGCGGCTTTCTGGACTGATACTGACGCTGAGGTACGAAAGCGTGGGGAGCAAACAGGATTAGATACTACAAAGTGTCCCCCAGACTGGTGACAGTCTGGTGTGCATCTAGCTATATCGGTGAAACCCCTATGGGGTAATACCGAGGGAAGCTATATTATAAATAGCCCCGTAGAGACTATGTAGGTAAGGAGATAGTAGATGAGTACCTCATCTTTGTCGAGTCGATGTAAAGAAATAATTCTTGGCTCTGTTTTGGGAGATGGGTCAATAAAAATACATAAAGGTTATAAGAATGCTCGCTTTTCGTTTCGACATTCGGTAAAATCGAGTGAATATTTTTACTGGAAAGTAAAAGAATTAGAAGAATTATCAAGCGATAACTGTGTTTTGAAACAATTGAAAAGTGGCTCTTATGCTGAAGAAATGCTTCGCTATCAAAGTAGAGCACTTGAAGAATTGACCCAAATTTATGAATTGGTTCATCGTCATCATAAATTTAAAATACGAAGAAAATGGTTGAATCAACTCAGTCCACTTTCTTTATGTGTTTGGTGGTTAGATGATGGTTCATTGGTTGCAAATTGTCGTCAAGGAGTGATATGTACTGACAGCTTTTCTTATGATGAGTTATTACTCATAGTAAAATATTTTAGAAAAGTATGGGATTTATCCCCTAAGATTGGCAAAGTAGCAAAGAGTGGATACCGTTCTGAACAATACCGATTGTGGTTTCGTTCCAGAGAAGAGTTAAAAAAGTTTTTAAGAATTATTTTGCCTTATGTACCAGTTATTTCTATGTTATATAAGGTACTTATTCTTTACAAAGACCCTGAACTGCAACAACGCTGGATCTCTGAAGTATGTGAATTATCCCAATTTGGGCAAGAAGAAATTATGACTTGTCTAAATGAGCGAAAAAAAATGATTGCATATTATAATTAATGATCAGAGAATGATATAGTCCAAGCCTTATGGTAACATAAGGGCACTTGACCCTGGTAGTCCACGCCCTAAACGATGAGAACTAGATGTTGGAGGAAATTGATCCTTTAGTGTCGCAGCTAACGCAATAAGTTCTCCGCCTGGGGAGTACGGCCGCAAGGTTAAAACTCAAATGAATTGACGGGGGCCCGCACAAGCGGTGGAGCATGTGGTTTAATTCGATGCAACGCGAAGAACCTTACCTGGCCTTGACATCCTCGGAACTTTGCTGAAAAGCGAAGGTGCCTTCGGGAACCGAGAGACAGGTGCTGCATGGCTGTCGTCAGCTCGTGTCGTAATTGACTTGCGACCTATAGGAGTGATCCTATAGAAAAAATCAGCTTATAACGGTGAAACCCTAACAGAACTTGATGAGGGCAATACCGTGGGAAGTTTAGGAAGTGTCTATAACTTTGAAACAAGAGCAATTAGTAGTTGGAACTCTGCTAGGAGATGGTTATCTTTATCGAAATGGACGGTTACAAATTGAGCATCAAGAAAAATTTAAGTCATACGTTTTTTGGAAGTATGAGATGCTTCATTCCATAGTTTCAGGCGTACCAAAAAGGTGTGTTAGGTTCGACAAAAGAACCAATAAAGAGTATGTTTCTTGGCGTTTTTATACTAAAACTGTTTTTCAGAATTATCGTAGATATTTTTATGATGAGAATGGAAAGAAGATAGTTCCAAAAAATATTTTTCAGTTGCTTGTTTCTCCACTTGCATTAGCAGTGTGGTTTATGGACGATGGTGGTAAAGGAGCAAACACTCCAAAAGGATTGATTATAAGTGCAGCAGGATTTACTTCAATAGAACAAATTTTATTGAAAAAATGTTTGGAAAATAATTTTAGATTAATTGTCAATATACACAAAAATGGACAATTTTATATTCCAGCATCATCTTATAACTGCTTTTACAATTTAGTTAATCCTCATATTGTACCCTCAATGAGGTACAAACTTCCTATAACCCCGTAACGACTGAGGCGTAATGCCGAGATAACAATTGATTGACGTTTTAAATTTATGATTGTTATAACACGCTGACTCTTACTTACCATCAAGTAAGATGAAGATATAGTCTAAACCCATAAGAAATTTTGGGGGGAATTTGGAGATGTTGGGTTAAGTCCCGCAACGAGCGCAACCCCTATCCCTAGTTGCCAGCACGTAATGGTGGGAACTCTAGAGAGACTGCTAGTGACAAACTGGAGGAAGGTGGGGATGACGTCAAGTCATCATGGCCCTTACGGCCAGGGCTACACACGTGCTACAATGGGTAGTACAGAGGGTTGCAAACCCGCGAGGGGGAGCTAATCTCACAAAACTACTCGTAGTCCGGATTGGAGTCTGCAACTCGACTCCATGAAGTCGGAATCGCTAGTAATCGCGAATCAGCATGTCGCGGTGAATACGTTCCCGGGCCTTGTACAAAATAAATGCGCCTGGCAGTTTATTAGACTAGGTGGTGAAAATCCATCTATTCGTTTTCGGACAACGAATATAGGGAAAGATAGGACACGTTCCGTAAGGAAGTGTCTGAAGGATCTGGAACAAATGGTAGTCTTAGCAAAAAAAAGGCGTTGTGACTCATGTGTGTACCATGAGGAAGCAACAAACCGTAAAGCCTGCTAGGAATGTCAGAAATAGCCTAATAAATGACCCAGGGATATCCTGTCGTTAAGATAACCAATCATGCGACGGCAGGAAGTCAGCTGATTCATAGTAGCCGATACGTCGGCAAAGGATGAAACCTATGAGAGAAATCTCACCTGAAAATATTTCAGGATTTGTAGTAGGTGAAGGATGTTTTTATGTAGAAAGTGGTAAAGATCCTAAGTATAAATTAGGGTATAGAGTTAGAGCTGCTTTTTGCATTGAACTTAGAGAGGATGATAGAGAAATACTTGAGGCCATTCAAGAAACATTAGGATGTGGCAATATTTACCAACTCAATTTTGGTAGATATAAAAATTATTCTAAAAAAAATTGGAAACCTCATGTAAAATATAGAGTAAGTAATCAAAATGAGATTATTCACAAAGTCATTCCTTTCTTTGAAAAGTATCCACTTTTTGGTAAAAAGAAAAAATCATTTGATGTATTTACCAAAATTGTGAAGAAAATTGAGTTCAAAGAACATTTAACACCCTATGGTTTAGAAGAAACCAAGAAATTGGTATCTGAACTCAAATCTCTGAATAAAAAAGGCATGTAGGACTCGCTGGATGCGCTAGACACGCTTGTCCAGTGGGAACGCGACAATGGTTATAATGATCGCAATCACCGCCCGTCACACCATGGGAGTGGGCTGTACCAGAAGTAGGTAGTCTAACCGCAAGGAGGACGCTTACCACGGTATGGTTCATGACTGGGGTGAAGTTTAACGGCTTCCTATGCGAGTAATTGCATAGTAAAATCCAACTATATCGGTGAACCCCTAACTGTAGTATAAGCAGTGGGCAATGCCGAGGGAAGTTGGGCTAGAAGATAGAAAGAAATGTCTCAAACTAAGCTTGGTAATCAAATTAAACAGTTAGTATTAAACACTAAAACCACAAAATCAAAACCTGTTTTTTTGACAAACAAGAAATTTTGTACTAAAATGTTACAATCTTGAACTTATAGATTAGCTTCAAAATCTTTTAAGTGACAGACATTACCGAGAACCAAGGTAATAACAAAGGTGATAGATGGTTTATCACCTTAGGGTGCTTGCCCCTTAAACATAACCAAAGCCTATTTTGTGGTTTTGGCGTTTTAAAGTAAGAGGTTGTATTTTTTGAAGAAAAGTTATTCTATCTTTGAAAAGCTTGTTAAACCATATATTTTGTCATGTATGGCACGCAAGTTGCCTTAACCCCGTAGAGGCCATACGTTGGCTCCTTTGAAAAAAGGATGAAGACATGGTCCGACACCCTTAGTAATAAGGGCTAAAACAGTAAGCGTAACAAGGTAGCCGTAGGGGAACCTGCGGCTGGATCACCTCCTTTAAAGAAAATAATCGTTCGACGTTGAGTACTCACACAAATTACTTGATCACACACTATATCAATCATGGTGTTATGGGTCTATAGCTCAGTTGGTTAGAGCGCACCCCTGATAAGGGTGAGGTCGGTGGTTCAAATCCACCTAGACCCACCAAATTTGGGGGCTATAGCTCAGCTGGGAGAGCGCCTGCTTTGCACGCAGGAGGTCAACGGTTCGATCCCGTTTAGCTCCACCAAGAAATGTTTAGTCCTAAATATTAAATATTAAGTATTTATATTTAGTATTTAGGACTAAATGTTTAATTTAGTGATTTATAGTTTTATTGTTCTTTAAAAATTTAGGAAATTGATGAATTACAACGTCAATTTGGGTATATTGCATTCGTAATGCACATAAAATTTAGTTAGAAAAACTTATAATTCCAGAATTTTTGGGGTTATAGGGTTAAGTGAATAAGCGCACACGGTGGATGCCTTGGCGATAACAGGCGATGAAGGACGTAGTAGCTTGCGATAAGCTTCGGTGAACCAGCAAACAGGTTATGACCCGGAGATTTCCGAATGGGGGAACCCACCTCTTATGAGGTATCTGCATTTGAATACATAGAATGTAGAGGCGAACCTAGGGAACTGAAACATCTAAGTACCTAGAGGAAAAGAAATCAACCGAGATTCCGTTAGTAGCGGCGAGCGAACGCGGAACAGCCAAGTTACATCAAGCTTAATAGGTTTAGCAGAATGGTTTTGGAAAAGCCAACTATATAGGGTGATAGTCCCGTATGCGAAAAACATATTAAGTGGGTAACTAAAAAGTAGGGCGGGACACGTGATATCCTGTCTGAAGAATCTCCTTCGGGAGAGTGGGGGGACCATCCTCCAAGGCTAAATACTCGTTATCGACCGATAGTGAACCAGTACCGTGAGGGAAAGGCGAAAAGAACCCCTGTTAGGGGAGTGAAATAGAACCTGAAACCGTGTGCGTACAAGCAGTGGGAGCATAGTTTAGCTATGTGACTGCGTACCTTTTGTATAATGGGTCAGCGACTTACTTTCAATGGCAAGCTTAACCGAATAGGGGAGGCGTAGGGAAACCGAGTCTGAATAGGGCGATTTGGAAGTCGTTGGGAGTAGACCCGAAACCGAGCGATCTATCCATGGTCAGGGTGAAGATGGGGTAATTCCTATTGGAGGCCCGAACCCACTTATGTTGAAAAATGAGGGGATGAACTGTGGATAGGAGTGAAAGGCTAATCAAGCTCGGAGATAGCTGGTTCTCCTCGAAAGCTATTTAGGTAGCGCCTCGTGTCTCACTCTCGGGGGTAGAGCACTGTTACGGCTAGGGGGTCATCCCGACTTACCAAACCGTTGCAAACTCCGAATACCGAGAAGTGTAATCACGGGAGACACACGGCGGGTGCTAAGGTCCGTCGTGGAAAGGGAAACAGCCCAGACCGCCAGCTAAGGTCCCAAAATTATAGCTCAGTGGGAAACGATGTGGGAAGGTATAAACAGCCAGGAGGTTGGCTTAGAAGCAGCCACCCTTTAAAGAAAGCGTAATAGCTCACTGGTCGAATCGGCCCGCGCGGAAGATTTAACGGGGCTTAAGCTATATACCGAAGCTGCGGATATTCTTCTGGAATATGGTAGAGGAGCGTTCTGTAAGTCTGTGAAGGTGTATTGTGAGATATGCTCGAGATATCAGAAGTGCGAATGCTGACATGAGTAGCGATAATGAGTGTGAAAGACATTCACGCCGGAAGTCCAAGGTTTCCTCGCGCAACGTTAATCGGCGCAGGGTGAGTCGGCTCCTAAGGCGAGGCAGAAATGCGTAGTCGATGGAAAACAGGTTAATATTCCTGTACTTTATGTTATTGCGAAGGGGGGACGGAGAAGGCTAGGCCAGCAGAAGATTGGTTGTTTCTGTTCAAGGTTGTAGGCAGAGAACTTAGGTAAATCCGGGTTCTTAATGTCGAGAACTGATTGTCGAGGTCTTATTAATTTGAGACCGGAGTGGTTGATGCCATGCTTCCAAGAAAAGCCTCTAAGCCTCAGATAACATAAAACCGTACCCAAAACCGACACAGGTGGACAGGGTGAGAATCCCAAGGCGCTTGAGAGAACTCGGGTGAAGGAACTAGGCAAAATAGCACCGTAACTTCGGGAGAAGGTGTGCCCTCATTATGTGAATGGACTTGCTCCAGGAGCAAAAGAGGGTTGCAGTGACCAGGTGGCTGCGACTGTTTATTAAAAACATAGCACTCTGCAAACACGAAAGTGGACGTATAGGGTGTGACGCCTGCCCGGTGCCGGAAGGTTAATTGATGATGTTAGGGTAACCGAAGCATTTGATCGAAGCCCCGGTAAACGGCGGCCGTAACTATAAACATAAATGACCGAATTGTAGTTACGTTAAAAAACTTGGCTATATGCTGGGAACACCGATGTATCCTCCAGTACTAGTATTAAAAAAATGAATACAGTGACAATCTGAGAGGTGCGGTCAATCAGCAGGAAAGATTCTTAATGAGTACTTTTTTTATGTTGAAAGTAGACGAAATTCCCAATAGAATTGGTTATTATTTAGCAGGATTTACCGATGGAGAGGGAAGTTTTAATGTATCTTTTCGTAAAAGAAAAGATTATCAGATGCCCTGGAAAATTTCATTGTGTTTTAATGTATCACAGCGTGATAAAGTAATTTTATCTTTATTCAAGCGACATTTGAAATGTGGTACTCTACGCAATAGAGATGATGGTGTTTGGTATTATGAAGTAAACAATTTCAATGCAATCATTAATCATGTTATTCCTTTTTTTAAAAAATTTGGTTTTCTTTCTGCTAAAAAAAAACGTGATTTTGCTAAGTTTAAAAAACTTGCAGATATTTTGCTGAAGAAAGAGCATTTAACCGAAGAAGGATTGATAAAAATCCTAAATATTAGAAAAGAAATGAATGATGGTGGTGCTGGAAGAAGAAAGTATTCTGAAACAGACATTATAAATTGGATGGAATTAAGAAAATCCTCAGAGACTACACGCCAAGCAAACACAAAATAATATGATTTGCCGCTAATTTTGTGAATGATGATATAGTCCGGTCTCTATAGCGATATAGAGGACTTAAATAGTAAATTTAAGTCGCATTAAGTATAAAAATTTACTGATGTAAC
This sequence comes from Thiotrichaceae bacterium, assembly GCA_026993485.1. GTDB lineage: Bacteria > Pseudomonadota > Gammaproteobacteria > Beggiatoales > Beggiatoaceae > JAUXCJ01. The sequence continues at coordinate 30,419 of JALWSU010000007.1, forward strand.
ATAACGAACGGTCCTAAGGTTAATTTAACGCTAGCCTTAGTAAAATTAGGCTATATGCTGGAAAGTTCGGTGTATCCTTCAGTACTCGTATTTATTGGTAATACAGTAATAATCTGAAAGGTGCGAATAATCAGCAGGAAAGGCTCATATATTTATTTTTGAGAATCCTCAGAGACTACACGCCTAACACTACATACAATAGTAGTGAAGATATAGTCCGAACTCTATGGCGACATAGAGAAATCAACAGAAATGATTGATTCCATTCAAAAGTAATAAATTGAATGAGTAACAAAATTGAGCGAAATTCCTTGTCGGGTAAGTTCCGACCTGCACGAATGGCGTAACGATGGCCACGCTGTCTCCACCCGAGACTCAGCGAAATTGAATTTGCTGTTAAGATGCAGTATACCCGCGGCTAGACGGAAAGACCCCGTGAACCTTTACTATAGCTTTACACTGGACTTTGAACCTGTTTGTGTAGGATAGGTGGGAGGCTTTGAAGCGATGACGCTAGTTATCGTGGAGCCATCCTTGAAATACCACCCTAACATGTTTGAGGTTCTAACTTCGACCCGTTATCCGGGTTAAGGACAGTGTATGGTGGGTAGTTTGACTGGGGCGGTCTCCTCAACAAAGTGGGGCTCTATAATGGTAACGTTATAGATGAATTCGGCTATATGCTGGAAGGTCCGTTCCCTATAAATCATTGTACCGTTACTCAGTGGTTTAAAAGGGATGTAGTATCTAGTACTATCAAATTAAATTTGATGAAAATGTGTCTAGTGCGGAAAATCAGCAGGGAAGTCTCATTATAAAATAATGATGACCCCTCAACGACTACACGCCGAACATCCTAATTTAAGGATGGTGATATAGTCTGAACTATCAGGCGACTGATAGCCGATTTAATCGGAGTTTGGGTGATAATGAGAAGTCGAGAAATAGAAGAATATAAACAGAGATTAAAGCTTTCCCGAAAACAACGAGAGGTTTTGGTTGGAATCCTGTTAGGTGATGCTTGTTTAGAAACTTTAAACAATGGACGTACCTATAGGCTGAAAATCGAGCAAAGCGAGAAACATCGTGAATATCTTTATCATCTTTACGATTTGTTTAAGGAGTGGGTGTTGACTCCACCTCGAAGTAGAGGGCGTGAAAATTTAAGTTTGGCTTTTAGTACAATTAGTCATGCAAGCTTTCGTTTTTATGCTCATCAGTTTTATGGGGATAGTGGCAAAAAAATACCTAAGTTAATTCATCGTTGGTTGACACCTGTTAATTTAGCTTATTGGTATATGGATGATGGTTCCATAAAATCAAAAGAGTCAAAAGGTGTTATTTTAAATACACACTCTTTCTCGCGTTCAGAGGTGAATCGATTAGCACAAGTCTTAGGAACTGTTTTTGGATTAGAAGCTAAAGAGCGCAAGCAAAAAGATGGCTATCAAGTTTATATTTCAGGTAACTCGTATGAACGATTTAAAGAAATCGTTAAACCTCATATTTTAAAATCAATGTGGTATAAAATACCACCACCAAGACGAACACAATTGCCAAAAGAGTAACGGAGGAGTGCGAAGGTACCCTCAGCACGGTCGGAAATCGTGCAATGAGTGCAAAGGCATAAGGGTGCTTGACTGTGAGACCGACAAGTCGAACAGGTACGAAAGTAGGTCTTAGTGATCCGGTGGTTCTGTATGGAAGGGCCATCGCTCAACGGATAAAAGGTACTCCGGGGATAACAGGCTGATTCCTCCCAAGAGTTCACATCGACGGGGGAGTTTGGCACCTCAACATAGGGGTGAAGTGGCAGAAATGTCATTTAAAGTATCGGCTTATAACGGTGAAACCCTAACGAAAACAGACGAGGGCAATACCGTGGGAAGTCTAACGGAAACACAAAGTTCCATCATAATTGGATGTTTGCTCGGAGATGGATCTATGCGATGTAAAGTCAATGCTTTGTTGGAAGTCAATCATTGTTTAGAACAAAAATTCTATGTTGATTGGAAATACCAACAATTAGCTAAATATTTTATTGCCATTTGAATACAAGTTTCCGTTATGACCCCGTAACGACTGAGGCTTTAATGCCGAGATGGTGTTCTTCTACCTGAAGACAGGTAAATTTATAGATGCCATAACACGCCGACCCTTCAGTGAAAAACGAGCTTCACTAAGGTGAAGATATAGTCTATGCGACTGGAAACAGTGGATAAACATGCGATGTCGGCTCATCACATCCTGGGGCTGTAGTCGGTCCCAAGGGTATGGCTGTTCGCCATTTAAAGTGGTACGCGAGCTGGGTTTAGAACGTCGTGAGACAGTTCGGTCCCTATCTGCCGTG
>JALWSU010000008.1 GCA_026993485.1 Thiotrichaceae bacterium
GATAGAACTACAGGGATGTTATATAAGCATGGATAAGGCAAAAACTACGAGAATTTAAGTTTTTTATCCTTGTTTATATAACATCCTTGTAGTTATTGCTTTTTAATTCTGTAAATCCTGATTCAGACAAATAATGGATGTAATTAAAAAAAAAGTTATTTGAACCAAATATGAAATGTTATAGCACTACCTGTTTATATAAAATACAGCGTACCAACCTGACAGGTTTTTAAAACCTGTCAGGTTTGTACTTAACTAAATCGGGTAACGCTATATTACATTAATAACATTGAAGAAAAAATTATTATGGAATTAGTCTGCCCTGCGGGTAATTTACCCTCATTAAAAGCCGCCGTTGATAATGGTGCCAATGCAGTTTATATGGGATTCCGCGATGATACCAATGCGCGACATTTTGCAGGTTTAAATTTTACTCTTGCGAAAATGGAGCAAGGAATTCGCTATGCTCATGAGCGTAAAGTGCGAGTATTTTTAGCTATTAATACTTATCCACAATCTAACGGATTTTTACGTTGGCAGCAAGCAGTTGATAATGCAGCAGAATTAGGTGTTGATGCGCTAATACTTGCAGATATAGGAGTATTGGATTATGCCAGTGAACGCTATCCAGATTTGGCTAGACATCTTTCAGTTCAAGCCTCTGCTACAAATTATGAGGCAATTAGTTTTTATTATGAGCATTTTGGGATTCGTCGCGTAGTATTACCTAGAGTGCTATCACTTTCACAAGTCAAACATGTTGTAGAAAATAGCCCAGTAGCGATAGAAGTGTTTGGATTTGGAAGCTTATGTGTAATGGTTGAAGGGCGTTGCTTATTATCCTCTTATGCAACTGGGGATTCGCCGAATACATTTGGGGCATGTTCACCAGCTAGTGCAGTAGAATGGCGGGAAACGCCAAAAGGTTTAGAAACGCATTTAGGGGGAGTTTTAATTGACATCCGGGGAAAAGGAGAAAGTGCTGGTTATCCAACTCTTTGCAAAGGACGCTTTAATGTCGGCAAAGACACCTATTATGCTATTGAAGAGCCAACCAGTTTAAATACTATAGAAATGTTACCAAAATTAAAAGCGGCAGGCATTTCGGCGATAAAAATAGAAGGTCGTCAACGTAGCCCGAGCTATATTGCCCAAGTTGCCCGTGTTTGGCGAGCAGCTATAGATGCTAGTGAGCAAAATCCTAGCACTTATAAGCCAGAAGCATCTTGGTTATCGGAACTCAGTAAAGTTTCAGAAGGAAATCAAACTACTTTGGGAGCTTATCATCGGCCTTGGCAATAGGTTCTTTATAAAACAACAGCTTGAGATAGATTAATGAGTGATTTACAACCTAAATTAGCATTAGGGCCGATATTATATTATTGGCCACGCGATACGGTATTAGATTTTTATGAACGCATGGCGGAAACGCCTGTTGATATTATTTATTTAGGAGAAACCGTCTGCTCTAAACGTAAATTGCTACGCACTCAAGATTGGCTAACACTAGCAGAAAAGTTGGCACAAACAGGTAAAGAAATTGTACTCTCCACCTTGACTTTATTAGAAGCTGATTCGGAACTCAAAACTTTGCGCCGTATTTGTCAACAGCAAGATTTTCTGGTTGAAGCCAATGATATGGCAGCAGTGCATTTGTTACAAGGATCAGCTTTTGTGACTGGGCCGAGTGTTAATATTTATAATTCGCGTACACTGAAACGTTTAGTCGATTTCGGCCTACGTCGCTGGGTGCTGCCGATTGAATTGTCGCGCGAGACGCTAGCTGATATGCAAGCTAATCGTCCTGAAGGTGTAGAAACGGAAGTTTTTGTCTATGGGCGTTTACCTTTAGCTTATTCAGCCCGTTGTTTTACAGCGCGTGCCTCGAATTTGCCCAAAGATGATTGTCAATATCGTTGTTTAGACTATCCAGATGGATTGACGCTTTCTAGTCAGGATAATAAACCGTTTTTGACTTTAAATGGTATTCAAACGCAATCGGCTCGTACTTGCAATTTGTTAACTGCTATACCTGAAATGAAACAAATGGGAGTCGATATTTTGCGGATTAGTCCCCAATCTAGGCATACAGATAAGGTGATTGAGATTTTTCAAAGAGGTTTAGAAGAACCAGAAACTGTGACTGAGGGGATGAAACGTTTACAAGCCTTAATGCCTATGAGTGCTTGTGATGGCTATTGGTATGGACGGGCTGGTATGGAAGCTGAGGCGCAAGAGTTGAGTCGATTATAGATATAGCGTTACCCAATTTAGTTCAGTACAAACCTGCCAGGTTTTTAAAACCTGGCAGGTTTAAGTTTTTGGCCAATAGTTCCGTTATTTTAAAATCTCATTGGAAGTTTAACGCGAAATTGCCAAAATTTTTCAAATAGCAAGCTAGTTTTTTCTAAGGGCTTTAATAATTGTTCATTAGGTTCTTGGGAATCTAGGAAGTTTTTCACATAAAGTCCCAATTCCGTATTTCCCCCCAAACGTAGACGACGGTTAAAAAATAGCGTATCGGCATCTTCTCTACGACTAGCTAAGAGTAAAAAATCATAACTGCTGCCTTCGATCAGGAGATCATGATGTTGATAATGATTACAAGCAACTAATCTAGTTCCAATGAGTGTTAAGCGAAAGCTTACATTTAAATCTGTAACTCGTATTAGTAATACTCGCCGATGTAAAAAATCTAATTCCTCATCTTCTAAAGCAGTAGCAAAGATTTTGTTCAAAAGAGTAACTAGAACAGAATTAGGTATGATGGATGGAATCAAACCGAGAGGTAAACTTAATAAAGGGGGAATTTTGGGTAGAGATTCATTTTCAATTGATTGATTCATTAGCAAACTATTCCGATAAAAATTTTACTTGCATAAAATTTTTAGTATAAGTACTTATCGGAATAGTTGTCAATCAAAGTTGGTATTTAAACACAACCAGTCGGCTTTGGTAATCCTGCATATCGTGCCGCTTGCTTGCCAGGGCCATAAGGAAATAATCCATAGAGGTATTTACTATTACCTTTATCAGCCCCTAGTTCCTTTTGTGCAAGTTTAGTTAGTTTTCGCATCGCGGGCGCAGTACCATGCTCATGGTAATATTTCCGTATCATTTTTATAATATCCCAATGCTCTTCTGTGAGTTCTAAATCATCTTTTTCAGCCAGTGCCTTGGCTAAATCTTCGCTCCAATCGGATAAGTTTACTAAATAACCTTGAGGATCAGTTTCTATTGTTTGTCCGTTGATTTCAATTGACATAATTTGTATTAATAGTTGAGTAAAATAGTAAGGTATTAATGAGCAAGCATTATAAAGGTTTAATTGAAAAAATAAAATAATTAATTTTTATGGTTTCTATTAATAATTTAGGTTAGGCAGTATAATTCGATAGCAACTTATAATTTTTCTCCTTGAAGTCAACCGATTGGAACTTTCATTCTAAATGATAAAATATTGTATAATAAAAAAAATAGTTCATTGAAACACGCAAAAAAATTTGTAATTACTCGGAAATTTTTATGGGAAGTTTAAGTATTATTGTTGACGATCCAATTTTACAGAAAGCTCACAAACGAGCTACAAAACAAGGTGTTTCTCTCAACGCTCTCTTACGAGGATTTATAGAAAGTTACTCCGAAGGTACGGAACAATATCGCCAAGCGACTATCCGTATCCTTGAATTAGCGAAACAATCAACAGCCGCCAGCAATGGACAAGGTTGGACACGGGAGGAACTTTATGAGCGATAACAAGAAATTCGCCGATACCAATGTACTGGTTTATGCCTTTGATAGTAGTGAGCCTAAAAAAATACCGCCCAAAATCTACTCAAAAATGATGGGAGTCAAGGCCGAATCATTCTCAGTACCCAAGTATTGCAAGAATTTTTTGTGGTAGTCACACACAAATTACCTATAAATCCCTTAAAATCAAGGTTCAGACAATTGCTGCAAATTATTTGGCAACAACTCTATTATTTAAATCCAGCGTTCAAAATTAAGGAGTGCCTATTTTGAAAAACAAACCAAATTCCATGCCAAAAATAATAGGACTTACGCATTGACAAACTATTTTTTTTAGTTTGTTTATTTTTTTCTTGGAGTCCAAAGCTAAAGCTTTGGACTCCAAGTTAGTTCTAAATTGTAACAATTTGTTTTTACTAAAAAACCTACACAAATTCTGCTGTCAGTGCGTCAGTCCTAATTTGGTTTGCAAAATAGTTCAAAAGGTTTCAGCAAGGAAAAATGGTTTTGTGATTGATATGATAAAATCAGATACCAATTTGTAACTACTCTGAGTCTAAACCTCCGAGGTTTTCAAAACCTCGGAGGTTTTTGGCTCAAATCTTTATTTGAAATACTTTAATAACTTTTAACTTCAATCGGATTTGTTATGGAGCATTTAAAAAATATTATTGAGCCAGCTTTTGAAAATCGTGCCACTCTCTCTTCTCAAAATGTTAGTCACGAACTTAAAGCTGCTGTTACTGAAACTTTAGCTTTACTTGATACAGGTAAATTACGTGTTGCTGAAAAACAAGATGGTAAGTGGGTAGTCAACCAATGGGCGAAAAAAGCTGTTTTATTATCATTTCGCCTAGAAAATAATGCTTTAATTAAAGGCGGATTTACTAATTATTATGATAAAGTCAGCCCTAAGTATGCTGATATTAGTTCGCGTGAATTTGCCGAGTCTGGAGTGCGCGTAGTTCCTCCAGCTAGTGTTCGTAAAGGTGCTTATATTGCTCCTGGTGTCGTATTAATGCCATCTTATGTCAATATTGGGGCTTATGTGGATAGTGGCACTATGGTTGATACTTGGGCAACGGTTGGCTCTTGCGCCCAAATTGGTAAAAATGTGCATTTGTCTGGTGGTGTCGGTATCGGTGGCGTTTTGGAACCAGTGCAAGCTGGACCGACAATTATTGAAGATAATTGCTTTATTGGCGCACGTTCTGAAGTTGTTGAGGGCGTAATTGTTGGCGAAGGTGCTGTAATTTCAATGGGTGTTTATATTGGACAAAGTACTAAAATTTATAACCGTAGTACTGGTGAAGTAACTTATGGTTATATTCCGCCTGGCTCTGTGGTAGTGTCTGGCAATTTACCCTCAAAAGATGGCAAATATAGTCTCTATTGTGCAGTTATTGTTAAACAAGTGGATGCTAAAACGCGGGGAAAAGTGGGATTAAATGAATTGTTGAGGGATATTTAGAATGAATAATACTAGCTGCGATTGCGATAGCGATGCAATAAAATCTAAATTCCTAAAAGTTGAAGAAGCCCTAGAGAGGATTGCTCAAGATTTACATGCAATTGAGGCTGAAGAGCAACTCGATATACGCAGCGCATTAAGCCGAATTTTAGCAACAGATATAGTCTCAAAGATTAATGTGCCCCCACATAATAATTCAGCTATGGACGGTTATGCGGTGCGATCTGTGGATTTACCAACAGAGGGTAAATTAGAATTATCTGTAGTTGGTACCTCATTCGCTGGAATGCCTTATAGTGACACAGTGCAAGCTGGACAATGTGTAAGAATTTTCACTGGTGCTGTGATTCCTGATGGTGCTGATACTGTGATTATGCAAGAACAGGTTGAACGGCAAGGCGATGTTATTACGATTAGAGCTGAACATAAAAAGGGGCAAAATGTACGTCCTATTGGCGAAGATATCGAAATTGGTCAAGCGGTCTTAAAAGCAGGAAAAAAACTCACTCCTGCGGATATTGGTTTACTTGCATCTTTGGGAATTCCTGAAGTTAAAGTAAAACGTCGCCTACGAGTAGCGTTTTTCTCAACTGGTGATGAATTATGTGCAATTGGAGAAGTTTTACAAGCGGGGCAAATTTATGATAGCAATCGTTATACATTATACGGACTCCTAAGCCGTTTAGGAGTTGAAATGATTGATATGGGTGTTGTGCGTGATACGCCTGAAGATATAGAAAAAGCATTTTTATCAGCAGCTAGCGATAATGATGCTATTATTACATCAGGTGGAGTATCTGTAGGCGATGCTGATTATGTAATTGATACCCTAAATCGTATTGGACAAATTAATTTTTGGAAACTGGCGATGAAACCGGGAAAGCCCTTAGCTTTTGGCAAAATCAAGAATGCCATTTTTTTTGGATTACCCGGTAATCCAGTCTCTGCGATGGTGACATTTTATCAATTTGTCCAACCAGCCTTACGACATATGATGGGACAAGATAAAGTTACACCTACAAGAGTAAAAGTGCCTTGTGTTTCATCACTAAAAAAACATCCAGGGCGTATGGAATTTCAACGGGGTATTCTTGAATATGATGAACAAGGCAGTTTAGTGGTACGTTCTACTGGTAAACAAGGCTCAGGTATTCTTAGTTCTATGAATCAGGCGAATTGTTTTATTATCTTACCTGTGGAATGTGGGAATGTCGCAGCGGGTAGCGAAGTGCTAGTTGAACCGTTTGAGGGGTTGATTTAATATAAGTTTTTAACAATATGATTTTCTTATTGTTATCGTTCCTAAGCTGCACTGCCATTAAGTTAAGCCTTAAATTTAGACCTCCGAGGTTTTGAAAACCTCGGAGGTCTTTGAAACTCGAATAGAAAACAAACCTAACAGGTTTTGAAAACCTGTCAGGTTTAGCTTAACTTAATGGCATTGTCCTAAGCTGGTGCTTGGGAACGAGAATAAAAATAGTTTGTCAATGCATAAGAAGTAAGCGTAGCTAAACCTCCGAGGTTTTGGAAACCTCGGAGGTTTTTGGCCAAAATCTTTATCTGAAATACTATAATATGTAATTGATACCGTTTGAGGGATTGATTTAATAATTTAATACTATCTATATAAGCCAATTTTATGGCAAAATGTACAAGGTTACCCTTGTTATTTAATAAGTTGTCATTATAAAAAACATGATGACTTAAATCTTAAGTTTTATTTAGGAGGTATTTATGGGTTTGTTTGACAATGTGAATAGTAATAAGCCTGCTACTCAAGGCACGCAAAACGTTCAATCTATTGCTTATGGACATCAGCAAGACGATATTTATGAAGAAGCGCAGCCGCTGTCTACCAGTGAAGCTAATAAGCTGATTCGCAACACTTACATTTTATTGTCTATGACTTTGCTGTTTACGGCAGTGACAGCAGGCATTGCTATGCTGATTAATATGCCACCAATGCACTGGTTGGTTGTCTTAGGCGGCTATTTTGGGCTATTTTTCTTAACTAATGCTCTAAGAAATAGTGTCTGGGGAATTGCTGCGATTTTTGCGCTGACAGGATTTATGGGTTTCACTTTGGGACCGATTATCAGTTTATATCTGACAGTTTTTAGTAACGGTTCTCAAATCGTCATGATGGCCTTTGGTGGCACGGCTGCTATCTTTTTAGGTTTATCTGGTTATGCTTTAGCCAGCCGTAAGGATTTTAGCTTCTTAGGTGGCTTCCTGTTTGCAGGCATTTTAGTAGCCTTTTTGGCAGGTATTGGTGCAATCGTTTTTAAGTTGCCTGGCCTATCTTTAGCAGTGTCAGCCATGTTTGTCCTCTTAATGTCAGGTTTGATTCTTTATCAAACCAGCGATATGGTGCATGGACGTGAAACTAATTACATCATGGCTACTATAACGCTGTATATTACGATTTATAACTTGTTTATCAGCTTGTTGCAATTATTGGGCGCACTGATGGGCGAGAGATAAATTTTGATCCAAAAAGCTTAATTTCTTCAAAGAAACCTCGTTTTTTAAAAAAACGGGGTTTTTTTTATTCCTGTTTTTATTTTCGGTTTTTCATTCACAACCAATTATGAAAAAATACTTAATAATCATAGTACTATGCACATTAACTTTTATTATAGGTTACAAATTAAAACCTAATAATAACAATCCAGCCTCAGAAACTACCACTAGCAGTCCCACAAAAACCTTTCATTGGAAAATGGTTACCACATGGCCACCTAATTTTCCTATTTTCCAAACTGGTGCCGAACAATTAGCAAAAGATATTGAAACCATGAGTGGTGGACGGCTGAAAATTAAAGTCTATGCAGGTGGAGAACTAGTTCCAGCTTTGGAAACTTTTGATGCTGTATCACAAAATGCCGTACAAATGGGACATGGTGCCGCCTATTATTGGGCTGGAAAAGTACCAGCGGCTCAATTTATGAGTGCAGTACCTTATGGTATGACAGCTAAAGCTATGAATTCTTGGCTTTATAATGGCGGAGGTTTAGAACTATGGCGCGAACTTTATAAACCCTTTAATCTGATTCCATTTCCAGCCGGCAATTCCGGCGTACAAATGGGCGGTTGGTTTAATAAAAAAATTGAAAGCGTTGCTGACTTAAAAGGTTTAAAAATGCGTATTCCAGGTTTAGGCGGAAAAGTATTATCAAAGGCTGGCGGAACACCAATATTATTAGCTGGTGGAGAAGTTTATACAGCCCTAGAACGAGGAAATATTGATGCGACCGAATGGGCTGGGCCTTTTCATGATAAACGCTTAGGTTTATATAGGGCGGCTAAATATTATTATTATCCTGGCTGGCATGAACCTGGTACAACGCTAGAATTGATTGTCAATAGTAAAGCTTTTGCTCAATTACCAAAAGATTTACAAAAAATTGTCGAAATCGCCACACAATCCCTAAATCAACGCATTTATACCACCTTTGAAGCTTTAAATATCAAAGCCTTAAAAGAACTAACTGAAAAACACCATGTTGAACTGCTAGAATTTCCACCAGAAGTGCTTAAAGAACTAAGGCATTTAACGACAGAAGTCTTAAATGAAGAAGCGGCTAAAGATGCTTCATTCAAAAAAGTATATGAAGCTTATAAAAAGTTTCAAGCTGATAATGCTCAATGGAATGTAATTTCAGAAGATGCCTATAGTCGAGCATTGGAACAATAAATAGATTGAAGTCTTAAACCTGACAGGTTTTTAAAATCTGTTAGGGCTTACACTCGACTATCAAGTTTTTTGGCTTGATTTGTTGATAAGTATTTAATAAAATCAAGTGTTTATATTATTAAAAGTTTTTCAATAACTACAGGGATGAGTTATAAAAGCGGATAAAAACACTTAGATTTTTGCCTTATCCCGTCTTATAACTCATCCCTGTAAAAAATACGTGATTCACTACTTGAGTAGCTTTTTTAGATAATAAATCATTAATTTATTTAAATGAATCTTGAGTAAATTTTGTCAAGCAAAAAAAACTTGATAGTCGAGTTACAGGGATCGAGTAAAAAAATGCCAACAATAACCCTAAATATTCCTGAAGAAATAGTTGAAAATTACCAAACAAGAGAGGCTCTCACCCAAGCAATTTCTGAAGATATTGTTGCTAACGAATATCAAAAAGGTAATTTATCAATTAGACAAAGTGCCAAAATTCTAGGTTTAACTTATGAAGAATTTATGGTTAATTTTTTAGGTGATAGAAAAATATCTTTTATTAATGGAACTCATTCAGAACTAGAGGAAGAATATCAACAAGAAGAGGCTTGGTTGGATAAAATCTTGAGGAATAAGATATGATTGTTATTTCTATAGTATTTCAGAAACAGAATTTCACTATAAACCTCCCGACTCGTTCAAGGTAACCTTGAACTCCAACACAGTTCAAACATTCAAACTAAATTTAGAAATAACAGCTAGTTGGTATTGATAAGTATCATCTTCTCCCCAAATTTTATCATTTAAGTCTTCAAGAATTTGGCGATTGAGTTTAAGAAAATTTCC
>JALWSU010000009.1 GCA_026993485.1 Thiotrichaceae bacterium
AAAGCTAAAGTTTTGGACTCCAAGTTAAATTTACTCGTTCCCAAGTTCCTGCTTTTTACTCGTTCCCAAGCAGGAGCTCACTCCTTTATACATAAGTTTTTAAATAATTTCATGGCGTTTAATCAGGAAACGCCTCACAGGGCAACCACAAGGGATTGCCCATATAAACTGTAGGGGCAATTCCTTGTGGTTGCCCTTATGTATAAGAGAGTGAGCAGGAGCTTGGGAACGAGTAAATAATGTTTAATTAATCTCGCCGCAAGCGATCTGAGACGGCAATTGGTGTCGGATATTTGAGAACAATAAAATAAGATGAGGCCATAAAAGTCATAATCGTTGCGGCCTGAATCACATAAGAGGCTTTATCACTAATAGCTCCTGTACTTAAAGCCACTACTGCAATTAATAGTGAAAATTCACTAATTTGCCCCAGTCGAAAGCCAATTTCTAAAGATAAAGGGGCTGGTTCTTTTAGTCTTATCATTAAATATTTGAATACAAAAGGTTTAACTAAAAACATCGTGGTTGCTAATATGGTAGCAGGTAAGAGTACAGTATATAAAATATTGAGATCAACGCTTGCGCCTAAGGCAAAGAAAAACATTACTAAAAAAAAGTCGCGTACTGGTTTTAAACTTTCTGCAATAAAGCGGGATATTGGGCTACTAGCTAATACAACTCCACCAATAAATGCACCGATTTCATGTGATAAACTTAAAAAAGTTGCCAGTTCAGCCATGCCTAAACACCAGCCTATCGTCACCAAAAAAATATATTCCTGAATTTTATCAAAACTACGAATTAATTTAATTAAAACATAACGTTCAAATAATACTGCAAAAACAATTAGAACTGGCAAGCCTAAAATCAATAAGCCAATATTTGATATTGAAGTACCGCCTTTACTCCAGCCTTGCAAAATTAATAGTACAATAATGGCACTCAAATCTTGCAAGAGTAAAATACTAACCATAACTTCACCAGTATGTTTATGGTGTAAAACGGTAGTGGGTAATAATTTGAGTCCAATAATGGTACTGGAAAACATTACGGATGCGCCGATTAAAAGATTTTCCCAAAGCTGAAAGCCAAATAACCAACCAATACTAAATCCTAATAAAGCAAAAATCAGGGAGCTAATTAGAGTTACTACTGTCGTTTTTCGTACAGTATGCAATAAATCCTGTGGTTGTAGATTTAAACCTAGTAGGAATAATAAGAAAATAATACCAATTTGGGCAATACCGTTAATAATTGATGTATCTTGAATAATTGCAAAACCAGATGGTCCTAATAACATACCCCAGATAATATAACCAACTAATAAGGCTTGACGTGCATAAAGTGCAAATGTTGCTAAAATAGCAGAGCCTGTAAAAATAACGAAGATATGAAAAATTATGGGATTTGATTGCATTAGATTGGTAGGGATAGGCGCAATGCTATTAAGTTAAGCCGTAAAATCAGACCGGTTGAAAAACTCGGAAGTTTCTGAAATTTAAAAGGAAAATAAACCTGACAGTTTTTGAAAACCTGTCAGGTTTAGTACCTCAACTTATTGAGGAGGACTCATATTAAAATCGCGTCGTGCAGATGCAACCGTAATTGTGAATCCAGCAATGACATCAACTAAGGACATTAAAGTAAGAATAAAAAAAGTCGAAGTACCAGCACTTTTTACCAGCAAAAACAAGACTAAAAACAAAATAAATACGATAACTGATAATACATGCTCAAGAATCGTATCAGTCCCTGTTCTAACTGATTTGACAAGTTCAATATATAAGGTAATTACACCTAATATGATCATTATATCAGCTGAGGTTAAATTCCATGCTGCATTGGAGGGTAAAGGCTGACTAAAAAGTTTTGCTGGGTCATTAAAATCTACACCAGTGTAAACCATCAGAAAGTATAATATTAATAGGACACCAAGCAGTGGAATATAGGTAATTAATTTCAAAATATTCATACACAATTCCCTGAAGTTATTCAGCTAAACAAAATAAATAGTGTACAGCATAAATCATTCTTCTACCATTTCAAAATCGGATTTTCCCATTCCACAATCAGGGCATACCCAGTCTTCTGGAACATCTTCCCAGCGTGTACCCGCTGCGATGCCTTCCTCTGGTAAACCTTTGGCTTCATCATAAATCCAACCACAGGTGTTACATTTATATTTTTTATAATTCTCAGACATTTTAATTTCCTTTATAAAATTAATTATTTAAATAAAAGCAATAAATAATGGATACAACCCAACCGCCTATTGTATTAGTTTTTGCTGGCAATGATCCATCAGGAGGTGCTGGCTTATGTGCTGATATTCAAGCACTTGCAAGCATGAATTGTCATACAGCACCTGTTGTTACCTGTATCACTGAGCAAGATACTTGCTCTGTGCATAACATTACCCCCCTATCAGGGGAACAAATAGTAGCACAAGCTGAGATGGTATTAGCTGATATGCCAATCGCTGCTTGTAAAATTGGGCTAGTTGGTACTGTAGAAATTATTGAAGCCATACAACAAGTATTGCTTAAATCTCCTCAGTTGCCAGTTATACTTGATCCAGTTTTAGCCGCTGGTGGTGGTGAATCATTAACAAGCAGTACTGTGCCTGATGCCATTGTAAAAAATTTATTACCTTTAACTCAAATCGTGACACCAAATAGTATTGAAGCGCGTGCTTTAACCAAAAATACGTACTCATTGGATGCTGCTGCCGCGCAATTAATAGATTATGGTTGCAAATATGTTTGTATTACTGGAACTCATGAAGAAACTGACTCGGTTATTAACTCCTTATATACTGATAAGATACAAAAACCTATTAAATCATGGCATTGGCAACGTTTACCGCATAGTTATCACGGTTCAGGTTGTACTTATGCAGCCAGTTTAGCTGGACTTTTGGCACAGGGTAAAGATATGCTAACAGCCGTGTATGAAGCACAAGTTTATACTTGGACTAGTTTACAGCGTGGCTATCAGCCTGGGCATGGACAGGCTTTACCAAATCGCTTAACTCAATATGCAATTTAACCAAAATTTACGCGGGCTTTATGCCATTACTGATAACAAACTTATTAAAACTAAAGAATTTGTTAATAAAGTAGAACAAGCTATTATTGGTGGTGCCAAAATCATCCAATATCGTGATAAGAGTCAAAATTACCAGCTACGTCTTGAACAAGCGCAGGCATTATCTCAACTTTGTAAAAAATATCAAATTCCTTTAATCATCAATGATGATGTCACTTTGGCAAAACAAGTTGGTGCTGATGGTGTACATCTTGGCAAAGATGATGTTGATATTGCTACAGCCCGCGCTCAACTCGGTAAACAGGCGATTATAGGTATTTCTTGTTATAATCAACTTTCTTTAGCATTAGATGCAGTGAAAGCTGGTGCAAATTATGTGGCATTTGGTAGATTTTTCAACTCTGCCACAAAACCTAATGCTATCGGGTGCAGTGTAGAAATTTTACGCGAGGCACGTCAAAGGCTAAATTGTCCACTGGTTGCCATAGGAGGTGTTACTCCTGATAATGGTAATGAACTGATTAAAGCGGGTGCGGATTGTTTAGCTGTAATATCTGGTTTATTTGGACAAGCTGATGTTACTGCTGCCGCTCAAAAATATGCAAAAATTTATGCTAGTTCCTGAAGATTTTTTGTAACTACTTAGGGCAACCATAAAGGATTGCCCCTACAATAATATTCATACATAAAGTGACGAAATATTGCTAGGGGCAATCCCTTGTGGTTACCCTGAGTATTTACGATTTTTTAAATGATGTTTTTTGTTATAAAGAGGAAAAATCATGAGTAAAAAAATTTCAATCACTTTAGGAAGTGCCGAAGATGCAGCTAAAGATTTTATTGAAGCATGGCATTCTGCTGAACGCGGTGAAACTTACACGGGGTCCCGTGAAATACTCTATTTTGAAGATCTAGAAACACTCCTCAAAGTATTAAACCAGCACCGTTGGCAATTGCTTAAAACATTACGCATAGCTGGTCCTACTGATACACCGACTTTATCTAAACTGCTTCATAGAAATAACGAAGAAATACAAATAGATATTAATAAATTAGAACAAAGTGGCCTGATTTTGCGTACAGCTACTAACAAAATTACTGCCCCTTGGGATGTGGTTGAAGCACAGATGAAATTAGTTGCTTAATTAGCAATTATAATTAGCCATTTCCTTAATTGTGTAATTTATTCAAACAGTTACTCTCTTATACTTTAATAGTATAGTGAGACAAATACAGGAAAACAAATATATATGACAACATCCCATCAACATTTTCTCGCAGCTCAACAACACATCCCCGGTGGAGTAAATTCGCCAGTTCGCGCCTTTAAAGGTGTCGGCGGTGATCCCATTTTTATTCAACGCGCCAAAGGTGCATATCTTTACGATACTGATGGTAAGCGTTATATTGATTATGTTGGCTCCTGGGGGCCAATGATTGCTGGACATACTCACCCAAAAGTCATTAAAGCCGTACAAGACGCTGTAGTTAATGGCTTAAGTTTTGGTGCGCCTACTGTGGTTGAAACCCAGATGGCTGATAAAATTTGTGAATTAGTCCCCTCAATTGAATTAGTACGCATGGTGAATTCTGGTACAGAAGCTACTATGACTGCTATCAGATTAGCTAGGGGCTATACTGGACGCGAAAAAATAGTCAAATTCACTGGCTGTTATCATGGACATGTTGACTCATTATTAGTTAAAGCCGGTTCTGGGGTACTCACTTTAGGTTTACCCAATAGTCCAGGTGTACCAACAGCTTTAGCTGAACAAACAATATCTTTAAATTATAATGACATAGAACAAGTTAAAACCGTTTTTGCTGAAATAGGTGAGCAGATTGCTGCTATCATTGTTGAGCCAGTTGCAGGTAATATGAACTGTGTCTTGCCTGTAGCTGGATTTTTGCAAGGCTTGCGTGAAATCTGTGATAAATATGGTAGTGTTTTGATTTTTGACGAAGTAATGACAGGATTTCGCGTCGCATTAGGTGGCGCACAAGCTGTTTATCAAGTCAAACCTGATTTGACAACTTTGGGTAAAGTTATTGGTGCTGGTATGCCAGTTGGCGCATTTGGGGGTAAGCGTGAAATTATGGAACATATAGCCCCATTAGGATCAGTTTATCAAGCTGGCACATTATCAGGTAATCCTGTAGCTATGGCTGCTGGGCTTGCCCAGCTTGACATTATTTCCGAACCCAACTTTTATCAAGTCTTAAGTGCTAAAACCAAAAAATTTGTCGCTGATTTCTTAGCTAAAGCTAAAGCTGCTGATATTCCAATGACTGGGGTATCAATTGGTGGTATGTTCGGTTTATTTTTTACCGATGCAGACAAGCTGGAAAATTTTGAACAAGTATCTGCTTGTGATGTTGCACGATTTCAAAAATTCTTTCATGCTATGTTAGACAAGGGCATTTATTTAGCCCCATCCGCGTTTGAAGCGGGTTTTATATCCTCAGCTCATTCAGAGGATGATATTCAAGCCACTTTATTTGCTGCTGAACAAGTATTAGCGAATTTATAAAAAAAATACATGAGACATCCATTTAGATTTAAATCAGAAAAATCAATAGAAGCGATTTTGTATATTGCACAAAATCTGAAACACGCTAATTTGATCAACATTTCCAAAATTATGTATTTTGCTGATAAAGCACATTTGGAAAAATATGGTCGTTTTATTTGTGGAGATAGTTACTTGGCAATGAAATATGGTCCAGTTCCACGCGAAACTTGTCAAATCTTAAATAATCATGGCAACAACAATGCGTTTCTCATTAAAAATAAATTTTGGGTTAAACCGCTTAGAGCCGCTTCTACAGATTATTTTAGTGAATCTGATTTAGAGTGTCTGGATAATAGTATTAAACAATATGGGCACTTATCATCCCACCAATTAACCAATTTAAGCCATGATCTCGCTTGGCAAGCAGCTTGTAGAAACGATTTTATAGACATTGAAAAAATCGTGGCAACCTTAGCAAATGCGGATAGTTTAGTTGACTATTTGCGTGATCCTTGCCCAGAATAAGTAGTAGGGGCAATCCCTTGTGGTTGCCCTTTCTTTCCATTAGAGGTTTTCATGAAAATAGAGAGGAGTATTAGAGAAAATATCCTGCCTTGGCAGGTACTTCGTTTATTTTGTCCTTTCACTACTCCGCCAAAACACAAGCATGTATTAATAGTAGGTGTTTATCCACAGCCGTTAATTTTAATGGTGAATTCTAAAATTCACCCATATATAAAGAGCAAAGCTTATTTAAAATCATGTCAGGTTTTATTATCAGCCAGCCAGCATTTTTTTTTAGCACATGATTCTTATGTTGATTGCAGAGAACTTTATACTAATTTATCATTGGATAATATTTTGAGTCAGGTGCAAGCCGATAGACGCTGTATCAAAGGCTTTATCAGTGATGAAGCACAAGAACAAGTTATTGCTGCGATTAAAATTTGTCCGGTTTTAGAAATACACTCTAAAAATTTGATACTTGCGGAACTTGCACAATAATGACACTAATCTCAACCCAATCAATATTATTAGTTAGTTGGGCTTAATTTTTTTATGTGAATAGGATTCCTAATGGATTTTGTTGCTGTCCAAACTTTAATCAATGATGATATGCAAGCCGTTAATACGTTGATTAAACAACGTTTACACTCAGAGGTTGCATTAGTCAATCAGCTTGGAAATTATATTGTTAATAGTGGCGGCAAACGCTTGCGCCCAATATTATTACTTTTAAGTGCCAGAGCCTTTGGCTATACAGGTACACATCATATTAATTTAGCTACTGTTGTGGAGTTTATTCATACTGCGACTTTATTACATGACGATGTTGTTGATGCCTCAGAATTGCGACGCGGGCAACAAACGGCAAATAGTGTTTGGGGTAATGAAGCTAGTGTATTAGTAGGTGATTTTCTATATTCGCGCTCATTTCAAATGATGGTTGAAATCAAAAATATGCGCGTTATGGATATACTTTCCAATGCCACCAATATAATTGCAGAGGGTGAAGTTTTACAACTTTTAAATTGTCATGATCCCGATACCAGCGAAGCCAATTATTTGCAAGTTATTCGTTCTAAAACGGCCAAATTGTTTGAGGCTGCGGCTCAATTAGGAGCAGTTATTAGTGGGCAATCAAGCGAATTAGAACAAGCGATGGCAGTTTATGGAATGCACTTAGGCACGGCATTTCAACTGATTGATGATGTATTAGATTACAGCGCAACCAGTGAAGAAATGGGCAAAAACATTGGCGATGATCTTGCTGAAGGTAAGCCAACTTTGCCGCTGATTTATGCTCTCAAACATGGCACAAGTAAACAACAGCAAATTTTACGCGAGGCGATTACTCAAGGAGGAAAAGAGTTGATCGACGATGTGATCGCTGCGATTAAATCAACTAATGCAATTGAATACACAGCACAAGCAGCTCGTAAAGAGGCACAAAAAGCAATAGCAGCCTTGACAGGATTACCCACATCACCTTATAATGACGCTTTGCTTGCATTGGCTGACTTTTCAGTTAATCGTAGTTTTTAATATCGGGGTGTAGCTCAGCCTGGCCTAGAGCATTGTCTTCGGGAGGCAAGGGTCGGAGGTTCAAATCCTCTCACCCCGACCAACTTCCCAACTTCCCAACTTTCCAAATCCAATAAATCTATATTTTTTTGTGGTATTTTTTCATAAAAATTTGCCAAAATTTATGTTTTAATACAACAAAATATCACAATTAATAAGGTTTTATTTATATTAGTATAAATAAAATCAATTATATTCTGAATTCAAAAGCATTATAATTTCCTCTCCTATTGTAGGATAATTTTATGTCAATCTTATTACACATAAAGGGAAATCAATGAATTTTTCAAAATTGATGGCTACAATAATAGCCGTAATTTTATTAAGTACAAGCACATTTAGCTATGGTGTAGAAAATCAAGCTAATGGTTTTAAGTTGTTTTCAAGTTCCTTGCTTTATTTTCAATTTCGTCCTCGGTATGAATATGCTGATACTGAAAAAAATCCTAAAAGACATGCAGAAGCATTAACTAGTAGAACTGTTTTAGGTGGTAAATTTGGTGGAGTGGCTGGCGTAAAAGGTCTCAAAGCTACTCTCGAAGCCACTGATGTCAGCCATTTTGGTTTTGTTGATGATTACTATCCAGAAGATAGTGACTTTCAAGTCATTGCGGATCCATCACAAACAAGAATTACTCAAGCTAATATAGAATACACAATCGCAAATACGACTTTCATAGCTGGTCGTAAAATGTTCACTTTGGACAATCACCGATTTATTGGTCATGTGGGTTGGAGACAAATGCCACAGACTTTCGATATGATTGGGATTGTTAATAAGAGTATCCCTAAGCTAACTGTGACTGCTGGATATGTCAGTAGAGTGAATCGGGTCTGGGGGACTCAGACTAGTACTTCTACTGATCCTTATAATGGAAAAAGCAGCGTCTGGGATACAAATAGTGCTTTATTACATGTCAACTACGCCTTTGATCCTGTCTTCAGCCTGACAGGATACGGATATATGATCGCCAATGTTCACGATACCTTTGGGTTAAGAGCTACAGGTGGCATCAAATTTCCATGGGGTAAAGTCAGTTACGAAGCCGAATATGCGGATCAGGGCAAGGCAAGCCTCGAAGAAGGTTCCTATGACAAGACGCTTGATGTTGATGCCAAGTACAATAAATTGGGCGTGAAAGTGAATGCTAGTGGTCTGGTTGCTGGTGTGACTTATGAAGTTTTAGGGAAAAAAGAAGGAAAAGAAGGTGGTGCTTTTAGTACCCCATTAGCAACCCTGCACGGTATGAATGGTTGGGCAGATAAATTTTTAGCAACACCAGTGGACGGACTGGTAGATACTAGTATCACTTTGGGATACGTAGACAAACAGATTGGCAGACTTGTTGCGATTTATCATATATTTGATAGTGACAAGGACAGCAAAGATTACGGTGATGAACTTGATATGATTTATGCCAAAAAGCTTTCTAAAACTCTGAGTTTGATTGCAAAGGCTGCCCTTTATAATAAGGGTGATGATTTGCCAAAAAAATTTGGTGATGACACCACCAAATATTGGTTGATGCTAGATTATAAATTCTCACAATAGTATCCTTAATCTAAAAATCCTGAAATAAATCATAGTGAATCGTGATTTTTCTTCAGGATTTTTAGCTTGATTTATCCAATCACAAGGTTTATATTAGTTCTATCTAAAGTCAAATTCCAGAAATCAGAGAAAAATTATGAGATTTTCAAAACACATTTTAGCAGCCGCTTGTACACTGCTACTAGGAACAGCTTGCAGCACAACACCTGTTGCTGATACTGAAGAACAATTAAGTGCTCAAACGGCTGACTGTACTCTACCAGAAGTTGAAGATATGGAAACACCAATGACTGGTAAAGGGAAGGAAAGCACTGGCGAAGTAAAAGTTAAAGAAGAAGCTGGTTGTATATTGCCTGAAGTTTCAGAATAATAATCTAATGGATTTTATCGTTCCCATGCTCCAGCGCAGGGCAACCACAAGGGATTGCCCCTACACAAGGGCAACCACAAGGGATTGCCCCTACACAAGGGCAACCACAAGGGATTGCCC
>JALWSU010000010.1 GCA_026993485.1 Thiotrichaceae bacterium
GATTTATATTAGTTTATCCCTAACTACAGGGATGAGTTATAAAAGCGGATAAAAACACTTAGATTTTTGCCTTATCCCGTCTTATAACTCATCCCTGTAGTTAAAAAAATACGCGATTCACTACTTGAGTAGCTTTTTTAGCTAATAAATCATTAATTTATTTAAATGAATCTTGAGTAAATTTTGTCAAGCCAAAAAAACTTGATAGTCAAGTAATAGCTTGATTAATTTTGTTACTGACATTTTTTCAAATAGGATTTCAAAGCATCCAACTCCTCCGGCTTCAACCCAATTAACCTCTCCTCCGGCTTCAACCCAATTAACCTCTCCTCCGGCTTCAACCCAATTAATCTCTCCTCTGGCTTCAACCCAGCTAATCTCTCCTCCGGCTTCAACCCAATTAATCTCTCCTCTGGCTTGAAATGAGACAAAATCTCCTCTGGCTTGAAATTAGACAAAATCTCCTCTGGTTTCAAATGAGCCAAATAAGATTTACCCCACTTCTCTCCCCAAGCGGTAATCAGTTCAGGTGTCAAATCAAGATTCATATCCTCTCCTTTTGGTAGCGTAAACCAAATGCCCTTGAGTCCATTAAGATAACTTTTTAAATGAGTTGTCAAAGAATTATAAGCATATTTTTCCAAAACCTGAAATGCTTTTTCTTTTTCTTGCCGATGACTAGCAAAACATTTGATAAAAGCATTGTGCGGCTCATCCGAAAGCTCATTCAAAGATAATAAGATTATCTTCTTGAACAAGCGAAAACTACTACGATAAACTCCTGGATATTCAGTATTTTTATACCCCAATTTTTTTAACATACTATTTTGGGGTTTTTTTGCAATCAATAAAAAGCTTTGTAATTTGTCACTCTTTAAATTTTGGAATTGTTTATAAAAGAAATCATAACCCAAAGCCTGTTGCAGCGCATCATCGTTAAATGACTCAGTATATTTGAATTCTAATAATAAATCCGTAGCCTTAGTATTTCTAATCCCATCTGGCAATAAAGCTAATTGTTCATCTGTCCATTCAGACTCATTTCGTCTCAGCAATAATATATCGATTCTTGGCGATTCTTTCATTACTTTCGCCTCAGTCTCCACTTGTATATTAACAGGCGAAAGTAAATCTTTTAATAATGTGCCAAGTAGTTCATGCCATTGAGTTTTCGACTTGGTTGATTTTGGTGTTTTCATTTAGAAGTGATTGATTTTTAATTTATCCATTATGTACTGAACCTGATTTAACATATTGGAGCGAAGAGAAGCGAAGAAGCTTTAGCTTTGGACTCCAATATATCATATTCTTCTTGCAGGGCTACTTAAGCCTACTTAAATCTATTTATAAACGGTGACCATGCTGGTTCTCGCACTTTTTTACCCAATGCTTCAACTAAACGTTCATTCGCTCGGCCATTAATCGACACTGCGGATAGCTCCGATCCAGTTGTGTAGAGGATCATAGTGCCATTAGGGGCAAAAGTAGGTGATTCATCAAGCGTGGTTTTGGTCAGGATTTTTAATTTTTGGGTTTTTAAATTCAAAATTGCAATTTGAAAGCCGTTGCCGTTACTATGTAACATGGCTAATAAATTACTGTCAACTGGTGAAAAACGTGGTCGTGTGTTGTAAATTCCCTGATAGGTTAAACGCTTTGCCTTGCCACCAGTCACAGGTTTCAAATAAATTTGTGGTTGACCGCCACGATCTGAAGTGAATGCAATATATTTTCCATCTTTGGACCATTCAGCTTCTGTATCAATTGCGGGATTGTTAGTTAGACGAGTCAAGGCGCGAGTTTGCAAATCCAAAATATAAATTTCTGGATTGCCATCTTTTGATAAAGTTAAGGCTAAACGTCTACCATCGGGAGACCATGCTGGAGAACTGTTTAGTCCAGGGAATGAAGAAACAGTTGTAATCCGCGCAGTGCTTACTTCTTGTATATTAATAGCCATGCGTTTATTTCTACCAGTATCTTTATAGGCGACATAAGCAATGCGTTGGCCGTCAGGTGACCAACTGGGGGAAAAAACTGGGTCCGAGCTTTTGAACATTAGGCGTGGATTAGCACCATCCGCATCGGTAATATATAAGCGGTATTCATTGTTTTTTATGGTGACGTAAATAATCAGGGAGCTAAAGATGCCACGATCTCCAGTTAGTTGTTGGTAGATTTTATCACTGATTAAATGAGCAACTTGCCGTAGATTGTTGTGATTTGCAGAATAACGCAGTCCTAAAATTTGTTTGCGTTTCGGCACATCAACCAGTTCAAATTGAACTGTATAACCATTATTGCCGTTAGCAGTAATATTGCCTACTACTAGATGTGGGATTCCTGCGGCTTGCCAACTAGAATAATTAATCTGATTGGATGCTGTAGGTTTTTCGGGTAATTTTTGTTGTGGCATTATTT
>JALWSU010000011.1 GCA_026993485.1 Thiotrichaceae bacterium
GCACTTAAGGCATCTTCCAGTCTCTTATATTTAGCAATTTCAGCAGCATATTGTCTTCGTAGCTCTGGATCATTTTTCAAGTATTTTCTGCTAGTTTTTAAATCCTCTAGCAATTGTCCATAACGTATTTCTTGATTTCTATAAGTTGTTAAATAAGCGCATTCTTTCTCAGTTAATAACTCTTGATCAACAGAAACTACTGGTGACAGCAAAAAATAGTTCCAATTCTTTGAGTTTGCAAATAAGGGTCCTAAAATACTTTTATCAAAAACATCAAAACCTACCCCTAAACCATTAACATTTTCAATTTTTTGTTTATAAAAGAAATTTTTCACCCGTTGCCAAGCTCTTTCTTGGACATTAGACTGATTTGCTTCAAGCGATTGATCCACATTTTCAGGGAGTTCACCATAACTATCAAAGAAATTAATGATAGGAATAAGCCTATTATCCAAATTCTTGAGATACCGTTTTGCTTCCCCGATAATCTTAATCAAAGGATCAGCATCTGCAATGGTTGGGCGATTAGCCAAGAAAAAGAGCATATTGACATGGGCTTCAGATAGACTTTTCCGAGACAAATAAACATCTCTACGGTTATTGCTTCCCAGCCCTGGGAAATCTATAAAGGTGATTTTGTTAGTTCCATTCCAGTCTTTAAGATCCATTTCTTGCGTCAAGATAATGCGCTTATATAAGGGCAGTAAAGCCCTCAAAGCCTGACTACTGATATTGCCTTGTTGACAAGCTAATTTTAATTCATCTAGGGAATTAGGCAATGCTTTGATACGTTCCTGAATTTGGTTTTGAAGCATCTCAGGTTTAGTAGAATCTATTCCTGATTCCTGATCTAACATGGTAACAGAAATCAGCCGATCTTGTGATTGCTCATCCTGAGAATCATAAGGAATGGATAGAACTACAGAACTGGTATTGCTAATTTCGGAATAAGTATTTAAATAGTGACGCACTGTCAATAAAATCAAATATAAATCGGCTAACTTCTTTAATCCTTGCTGCTGATTTCTAGGCTTCTGCCATTGATTTTCCAAAATATTCTCAATATTTTGGCAAAGAAAATTAATTTTTTCTCGTAAAAAACCAATTTGTTCAGGGAGTTTTTCAAGATTAGGCGATTTATAATTATATTGACTATGTAAATAATCATAATAGTCACGCAACATATCCTCCAAGTTCAAAAGTGAAAACAGATGACATTGCATGATGTTTGTATCATTGGAACTATTTGGCGGAACTATTTGAACTTCAACAACATTACCACTGGTAGGTTGGTTAGCCCTGGGGAGAAGATTTGGTTTTTTCAATAAACTACAGAGGGTAATCGTTTTACCCGAAGAGAAAGGCCCAATCAAAGACACTTTTACAGGAGACTGGCTTTTTTCAATCGTTTTCTCTAATCCTTTATTCGTTTTGGCAACTAATTCCTGTAGTAAATATTTTAAGAAGTCGTCATATACATTATCAAATAGCTCGATTCCCCGTTCATCCAACTGAGAAAGAATCTCAGCTTGAATGGTTTTTGCAAATGTGATAATTTTAGCTGGCGTTTTGGTTTTCTGTTTGAATTTAATTTGATCAATTGGCATAGATAAAAACCCCTATTTGTATGACGAAAAGCGTGTTAATAAATGTGAAACAATCATTGATAAAATGACGTAACCTGTAAAAAAATATAGTCCAGTTTGTACTTCAGCATTAGTAAATTCATCTTTACTAAGGCTAAAGTAAGTCAATAGCAGGGCTACGACAAAGACATCTGCCATACTCCATTTCCCTATAAGTTTTATTAAATGCAAACTTTTAGAAGCGAGAAATTTAACCGGAGTAAATAAGGCAAGCCCCATAACAATGGTTTTTACGATAGGCAATAAAACGCTAAAAACTAATATAATAGTAGCAACAATATAATTATCCGAAGCAAACAGAGCTTGAATGGCAGTAATAATACCTTTAGATTGAAATTGAAAAACCACTGCTCCAAGTATCGGAAAATCTTTATAGCTCACAATCATCAAAACTGGAGCAAAAAGCCCTACTGCAAGCGCAATTACAGAAATAACAAGCATGGAGGATATAAATAGTGCTCGTTTAAAAGCATAAATAAAGGCAAGCCATCCCATAGATAATATAAAAAATAGAATAGTTGCTACTAAACTGCGTTGTTTCGCAGCGTTCATTTCTACCTCCATAGCTTTGAGCTTTTCAATTTCTTCCGTATAGCCTTTATAAGTCTTAAACGTCATCCATTCTAAAATCCCTTTAGCAGTTGTTTTAACTTTGGGCATTAAGTGTAATTCTTCTGTGAATTTATCCATTTGATGTTCATAATTACAAGCAGACGAATAAGCCATCCACGCACTTGTCAGCAACATAACAAAAAATAAAAGATAGATAATTG
>JALWSU010000012.1 GCA_026993485.1 Thiotrichaceae bacterium
CCACAAGGGATTGCCCCTACATCGTGTAGGGGCAATCCCTTGTGGTTGCCCTTGTGTAGGGGCAATCCCTTGTGGTTGCCCTGCGCTCCAGCGTGGGAACGAGAGTGCGTCACATTAGTTTATAGTTATCCATCAAATTAGAGTACAGAGAAACATGAGATTAATTTTAACACTATTAATGTATTTAATGGTTTCAATAATGATGATTGAAACAACTGGATGTGCTGTTCACAGTGCAATGAATCAACCAGACAAAAAAGATGTTAGTGTTTTAAAAAGAGGAACACCAAGATTTGAAGTTATTGGTGAATTAGGAGAACCGGTTTACACAGAGAAAACCGATGATGGCAAATTGATTGATACATATGCTTTTGTTCAGGGATATAGTAAAGGTGTAAAAGCTACCAGAGCATTAGGGCATGGGTTACTTGATATAGCAACTTTAGGACTATGGGAAGTTATAGGCTCACCAGCAGAAGCAATTGCGAGTGGTGATAAAGTTGTTGTTAGAGTTTTTTATGACAAATCAAAATTAGTCGATAGGGTAATTCCAATCAAAGGTAAAGATGAACTATAAGTTGAACTTCTGTTCCACACAACCAACGAGTTCTGTAACTTAATGCAATTAAGTTAAGCCTTTTTCGTTCCCAAGTTAGTTCCCGCTCATTCCTTTATACATAAGGGCAAACTATTGCCCCTACATCATGTAGGGGCAATCCCTTGTGGTTGCCCAGAGAAGCTTGGGAACGAGAACAATACTATGCTAGATACAGAACGCTGGCAGGATAGCTTGAGTTATAGTTTAGATTTTACCAAGGTTGTTCTCCTTGTGTTTGATGACTTTCTTGTTGATATTGGTATTTAAATTTACGCCGTAGTAAGCCGCCTGGATCATCTATGATTTGGCGTAGTATTTGCTGTTTTGCCTGCTCGGCTTCATTTGGTGTTCTAATTGATTCTACAGGGTTTTTGATCTCATTTTGAGACGGTTTCTTGTCTGATTGCTTTTCTTGAGCTGCCGAATCTTGTTTGTCTGGTTTCGATTTTTCCTGTTGTTTTAACTTATCTTGATCTGCTGATGCTGAATTTTGTTGATTTTGTTGGTCTGGTTTCGACTTATTCTGTTGTTTTGATTGGTTTTGGCTTTTCTCGGATGATTTCGAGTCTTGCTTATCCTTTTTGGAGTTCTTTCCAGATTTTTGCTTTTGCGAATCCGATTGCTGTTTCTGTTGTTGTTTCTGTTGTTGTTTCTGTTGTTGTTTCTGTTGTTGTTTCTGTTGTTGTTTTTTTAATAATTTTTCAATTAAAGCTTTGTTATATTGAGCATCTTTGTGCTTAGGATTTAATTTCAGTGCCTTTTTATAAGCTTCAATAGCTTCAGGATAACGGGATAATCTAGCTAGTGCATTGCCCTTGTTATACCAATCATCGGCACTTTCCAATCCCTCTAAGCTTTTTAGTGCCTCTTCATATTTACCTGCCTTATATTGGGCTGCGGCTTTCCATTCTGGGTTATTAAATAATTCAGCAGACTTTTCCAGTTCTCCTTTTTGAAAAGCTTTACTGGCTTGTTGATCGGGTGTCAGCCAAAGGCTGTTCCAATCCCACGCTTGCGCTTGTTGGGGTATAGGAACAAAAACTAGCAGTAATATCACTGATAAAAGTCCACGCCGAAAGCCAAGAGCAGCTAAGGGTAAAAGTAATAGTAATAACCAAGGACCAAATTCGCGCCAAGTATCAATTTGTAATTTATTTTTATCTGTTTGATTTTTTAAGATATTACTTTTAAAGCTCGCCATCAAGGCTTTAATATCGCTATCATCGTTTTGAATCGTTTGATAAATGCCTCCACCTAAATTAGCTAATTTGTCCAAACGACTTGCTTCTAATTTAGGAATAACAATTGCTCCTTGAGCATCTTTTAAAAAACCGCCATTTGCTAACGGAATTGGAGCACCTTCGGGCGTGCCAACGCCGAGAATAGATATTTTATATTGTTTCATTTTTTTTATCGCTTGTTTATATTGCGTTTCATTCAAACCATCAGTTATAAATAAAATATTACCCGTTTTGAGCCCAGCTTGTTGTAATAAAGCCACGGCTTTTTTTAATGCAATATCTGCGCGACTCCCTTGACTAGGCATGAGCGAAGTATCGAGAACTGATAATTGCGAAGCAATGGTATCAGTGTCATCTGTCAAGGGGGTTACTGTAAAAGCGTCTCCTGCATAGACAACTAATGCGGTTTGTCCCTCTTTACGCTGCTTGAGAATGTCAGCGACTTTAAAACGCGCTCGCACTAAACGACTGGGTTTAATATCAGTTGCATCCATTGAACGTGATAAATCGAGCAAAATAACCAAAGCTGAATTATCACGAAAAGCTGGTTGTGGCAAACGTTCCCAAGTTGGCCCTGCTAAGGCGAATATAGCTAATAAGCCGCCAATAGCAAGTAAATAAAAAGACCACTGTTGCCGCTTTTTATCTTGAGCGATTAAAATATGCGGCAATAATTCTGGATCGCAGACTTTAGCCCAATTGCCACTATTGAGATGATGATGTATTAATAACCGTAAAATTATAAATAGCGGTAATAGGGCTAATAACCAATAAGGTCGAATAAAGTGAAATAGTTCTAAGTTCATGAGATTTAATAACTACCTCGGAAGTATGATTTTATTTTGGAGTCCAAACGAAGTAAGCGTAGCTAAAGCTTTAGCTTTGGTAGGTCGCCCAAAGCTAAAGCTTTGGACTCCAACTATGCTTGCTTGTTTTTATTTCCCGACAACTCTAATAAATAACTACACGGATTACTTTTAAAAAAGGATAAAACCGTAATTTGGCTAACTAAAATTTCTGCCTTAAAAAACTCGAACCTCAAGTTTTAACTTAATTAACCTCAATTAACTGTTTAATTTTATTAACTATATGTTTTAGCACTTCAGGACTCAATTGACCAACTTCCCTTCTAATCAAGGTCGAATGAGCGGTAAAAAGTTTGCCTGGACGGACATAACTGACTCTTTGAAGAGAGCCTTGTTGAAAACTATCATCAGAAATTTCTATGGCTTCTGAATCTGAATAAGCTTGGCTCGTAATTTGGCACAAAATCCAATCACTGTGACTCACCTCAGCAATCACAACAGCAGGACGTAGTTTTGAGTGAGATAAATCAGAAAATGGAAACGGTATTAGGACAACACTACCTACTGTAAATGTGACCATGCTTGATCCTCCTCCGGCTTATTCCAGTCTTTTCCTAATGCCTCTTCACTCAAAAGTGCATTTTCAATACCTTTCATTACTGGCTCGTCTTCATCTTTTAATAGCGTCACTAAAGCTCGTTTAGCTGTTGTGAATTTAATTGGTTCCAAGAAACGAACTTGACCACCAGTATCTATAACGGCTTCGATAGTTTGTAACATAATGACACCTCCTAAGTTTGTTAAAAGTAAAGCTTGCTAAAAATACAAAACACATTATTTGAGTTTATCGATAAAGTCTGCTCTCATCTAACAATAAGTCATATCACCTACTTTAGCTTCTTCCAGACGCGGCTTCGATTGCTTAGCTGGTAGCTAAAACTACAATTTGAGTTATCCGTTTTTATAACTAATCCCTGTAGTTCCTATTGTTTGAAAAATAATTATGATGGAACTAAGCAAAAGAGCAATGCCCAGCGGCCAAGGATATAATGCTTTAGTTGGCCTAAAAACCAGATTATCCTCTTGAATAGGTTCCAGTTTATCTAATAAAGCATAAATTTTTTCTAATTCTGCCGTATCGCGGGCGCGGAAATAACGTCCGCCAGTTTTTTCTGCAATTTGCTTAAGAGCTTTCTCATCTAAATCCGCAGAAGGATTAATACGGCGCATTCCGAAAAAGTCACGAACTACCATTTCATCGGCTCCAATACCAATAGTGTAAATTTTTAAGCCTTCTTCAGCAGCTAATTCTGCTGCCTTTAAAGGTTCAATATTCCCAGCAGTATTTGCGCCATCAGTAAGTAATATTAAAACCCAACTTTTATTGATATTTTTATTTTTATTTTTACTGGATTTACTGTGTAAAAAGCGTTTTACAGCTAAGCCAATCGCATCCCCTATCGCAGTTTTTTGCCCCGCTAAACCAATGGCGGATTCATTTAAAAGAGTACGCACAGTTTGACGATCAAAAGTCAGAGGAACTTGTAAATAGGCTTGCTCCCCAAAAAGTATCAATCCTAATCTGTCACCAACACGGCGTTCAATAAATTGACCTGCTACCCATTTTATAGCAGTTAAACGGTCAACTACTTGGTCTTTAATCTGAAAATCTTCATATTGCATACTACCTGACAAATCAACCGCTATCATTAAATCTCGCCCAGTGATAGGCAACTCAATAGGTTCACCCCACCATTGGGGACGGCTGGCTGCAATAACTAATAATATCCAAGCAAGTGTAGCTAACCATAAAGTCCATCGCTTTCTAGTTGCTTGTAGATTTTCTTGAGTTAGCGATTTAAAATCTTCAATAAAAGGTACACGCAAAGCGGCATTTTCAAAACTAGTTATGGGGGGTAAAAAATATCTTATTAATAAGGGTAGTGGTAAGGTTAAAAATAACCAAGGCCATTCAAAATGAATCATTTATTCCTACCTTTCTTAATCAAAGTTCGACAAATATTTAATAAAGCTTTAGTATCAATTTCTACATTCTCCCGATAAGGCGCATCAATTAAACAACGAGCTTCTCCCTTCGTAAATAATTGTTTACCCATTTGTTTATCCAAAAACTCTAGCCAAGCTTCACCCGTTAAACTTGCCACCTCATTGCGTGGATATTTAGTAATATAAAAGCGGCGTAAAAGCGTAGAAATTTCTTGAACCAATTTTTTGGGATTATTAGAGAAAGCTGTTTCTATTTGATTCAATTTGCGTAGCGCAAATCGTTTCGCGGCATTACGCTTTCTGAATCTTAGTATCCAAATAGACACTAATATCAAAACCAGCACAAAAGCCAATAATAACCACCAACCCGGAGCCAGTGGCCAGAAAAAATTTATCGGCTCTGGTAAATGTATATCATGTAATGGTAATTGTTGTTCTGCTTGCATTATTTTATAAACTTAATTGGTTAATTCTCTAAAATCAATTTTGCTGGTTTTAACATAATTAGGACTTACGCATTGACAAACTAATTTTTTGATTTTCTCCTTAGAATCCAAAGCTTTATCTTTGGGCTACCATCCAAACGAAGTAAGCGTAGCTAAAGCTAAAGCTTTGGACTCCAATTATTATAAAATATTTTAATGTATTATATGTTACTTTTAATCAATTTTAAAAAAAGTCAATAATTAAAAATTTGATTAATGAAAATTATAAAGTATGTTGGAGTTCAAAGCTTTAGCTTTGGACTCCAACTAACTATTAAGAAAACCATAATATGATTCGTTCAAAATTACCTTTAACAACAAATCTAATTTTACCCTACATTGCCTTGTTAGGATTATATTTAATCATTGCTGGTGGTGGTGCTACTTGGTTGTACTTGGAAGCTCGCCATTCCGAAGCAGAATTCTTAACTAACAGACTACAAATCAGATTAGCACCCCTTATTGAACGCTTATCTCACCAAAATGGAGTACAATTATTAGCAGATGACTCTTCTTGGCTAAGCGATGAAATAACCCGCTTATATCGGACTCTGCCAGAACTACGAGTAGTTTCGATACGGGATCGTAAGCAAGGACATAGTAAAAAATTAAGTAATGATGGTAGCATTATTAATCAGCCCTTGAAGCCGCTGGCTGCTGATTATAAGGTGGTAGCACCAGAGCATCCTGCTGCTGAACGTTTCTTACATTCAGAAGCAGACCCTTTATTTTTCATTGGTTTCAACTTAATGGATAAAGACAAGCTTCCAATACGCATTGATTTCGGCTTTAGTCGAAAAGGGTTGTTAGCTAGAATGGCTGTGACAATATCGACATTGAGACGTAGTATCATACTCTTTTCCTTAGCAGCAGCCCTGAGTATTCTTATTGCTTTGGGGTTGGCGATTCATATGGGCTATACTGCCCGTAAAGTCGAGGCGCAATTACAAAGTCTTTACCGCCATGCTACTAATGCTTCGCAGGCAGCAGCACTAGTACATGAACTACGCAATCCGCTTGCTAGTATTCGTGCTAATATCAAAAATTTACTTATTGATCAAGAAAATCTTGAAGAAATAGTGGACGAAATCGATCATGATTTATTGCGACTGAATAATAAATTAGAAGCTTTCTTAGGGCTAACCCGTATTCGGAATGAGCCGTTTCAAAGCGTGGATATCGCTCCATTACTAAATGAGGCTGCCCGTACTGCCAAGCCGGTATTCCAAAATCGTGGACTGCAACTTGTAATCAAAGTCGCAGAGGGATTGCCACCTGTACCTGTAATGCCTCAAATTCTACAAGATGCGATTCTTAATTTGCTACTCAATGCCGCTGAAAGTGGACAAGAACAGGGCGAGATTTGCCTCTCTGCTAGTTTAATTAATAAGCAACTGTTACAAATTAAAGTAGCAGATAGGGGCAAAGGCATCCCTGATGAACATAAAGCACATATTTTTGAACCTTTTTATACGAGTAAACTTAGTGGTCATGGTTTAGGATTATCCATAGCTAAGCGAACAGTGAGTACCCATGACGGTAAAATTTATGCTGAAGATCGTCAGGGTGGAGGTACGAATTTTATTATCCAACTGCCCCTACAACATAAGGAACGCCAGAAATGGTGGAAAAAAATCACAAATTTCCAGATTTGAATGGTATATCACTACTATTGATAGATGATGATGCTGCGATTCTTCGTAGTCTTGGACGCGCCCTGCGTGGTTTAGGTGCGGAGGTGACAGCAGTACGCAGTATCCGCGAAGCGAAAAGCTATCTACAGGAGGAAACCCCTGATGCTGTGCTGGCCGACTTAATGTTAAAAGATGGACAAGGGTTGGACTTGCTGCCAGATTACCATACTCGCTACCCTGACGGCCTGTTTTATCTGATAACTGGCTATGGCAGCGTGGATAGTGCCGTAACTGGCTTTAAGCATGGCATACAAGATTATTTCCAGAAACCAGTAGACCCTATTGCCTTAGCCGAACATTTGGCTTCTGACCTTGGCGAGGGTAAGGCAATCAATGACTTAACTGCGGTTTTAGAGCCTTACCTACGTTTTACTGATCCGCGTATGGTAGAAGCTTTATTGGATTTACCACGTTATGCTGCGACTAATCAATCGGTTCTAATTCAAGGCGAAACTGGTACAGGTAAAGAATTAGTAGCTCATGCTCTGCACGCACTTAGTCAACGAGCCGAGGGCAACTTTATTGCCTTGAATTGTGGAGCAATTCCCGAATCGATGCTAGAAGCTGAATTATTTGGTTACGAAAAAGGGGCATTTACAGGAGCAGAATTCCAACACCGTGGGCGTTTTGAACAAGCCAACAAGGGGACGCTGTTTTTGGATGAAATTGGCGAAATGCCTCTCCATGCTCAAGTAAGATTGTTGCGAGTGCTAGAAGATCACCGAATTCAGCGGCTGGGAAGCGAGCGTAGTGTACCCGTAGATGTGCGCGTAATTGCCGCCACTCATCGGGATTTAACTGAACAGGTAGAAGCGGGGCAATTCCGCAGTGATATTTTTTATCGCCTCAATGTGCTATCTATAGAACTACCACCGTTGCGACAGCGGCCTGCGGACATAACCCTGTTGGCGAAACATTTTCTATCATATAGTCTGAAGGAAATGGGATGGACGGGAGCTTTACCTCGTTTTTCTAACCAAGCAGTTCAAAAATTACTAAGCTATTCTTGGCCGGGTAATGTGCGAGAACTACGTAATTGTATGACACGACTAGCCGTGCGCCTACCTCCAAATATCAAGGAAATTGAAACTGAATGGCTCCAAGCTTTGTTACCGAATGTAGAAAACTTGCATTGCAAAGACGGCGATGGCGTGTGGATTCCCGCAGAGGCAACTTTGGCTGAAGCGGAATGGCTGTTGATTGATGCTGCTCTGAAGCGAAATAATTATAATCGTAGCCGTGCTGCTAAGCAACTTGGCATTGGCGAACGTACTTTACGACGTAAGCTGAATAGTCGATGAGTAAGCCATGAAAATCAAACCTCCAAGGCACGAATCGTTCAAGGTAAGCTTGAACTCCATTAAAACTTGGAGTGCAAGCTTACCTTGCACTCCATGCTAGAATTTAAATGTTTTTGGAATTTGAATGCGTAACATTAGTTATTAAAAATAAAGATACATTATAGGACTTACGCATTGACAAACGAATTTTTTTATTTTCTCCAAGTAATTTATAAATTTTAACAGTTTGTTTTTATTAAGAAACCTAACAAACTTCTGCTGTCGTGCGTAAGTCCTAAAGTTGTTATAATCAGTTATTTAATTTATACTAATATTTAGTCGTTCTCGTTTAAAACGAGATGGTATTCCAATACATAAGTTGTAAACCATGATTGGTTTAGATTTTGCCATACGGGTAACTACAAGGGACGGTTTACTTTGTTGGTAGGGGCAATCGGTTGCCCTTTAAGTGTAAATAAATAGATATTTAAGAGGTGATTAGTATGAAAAATAGCAAAAAAAGAGTATGGAAAACCGACTTTTCCAGGCTTCCAAAGACAGGACGTACTGGAACAGATTTAATGATTTTTCCGTTTTTCGATAGAGAAGGTTTACAAAACGCATTAGTAGAGTTTATTGAGGATGTTACATCTGCTAAAGATATTGCATCTATGGAAGATTTGATAGAAGAAATTCATTCACTGTACGGCACTTTTTTTTATCCCCCTTCTGTAGTTTCTATGCTCTTATTAGATGAAAACAAAAATCCCTTAAAAGTTTATAATGCAGATACAAGCAGACACATTAAGAGATATGGTGTTAATGTAGATAGAACTATGGCTGATTGGGATATTTATAATGAAAAAGGACTTGCATATCATGTAATAAACCATAACCCTGAATATAGAATTTATATTTTCCCTGATAGTACGGGCTGTTATCTAAATGATTTTATAAGACCTCAGAATAATTATTATTACAATGTTTTAAGTCAACCCACTATGGAAATACGAAATAACATAAGAGAAGAAAGTTTTGTTAAGGTTTCTCAAATAGATGATTATCGCTTATTAAGAAAAAACTTCGATGGAGAAAATTTTGACACGGTTATTTGTTCTGCAATTATCGCACCACTTGTTTTTGACAACGAATTACTAGGGGTAATATTCATTGGGATAGATATCTATCATGCTTTCTCTTTCGGAGACACTGTGACACTCAAAGACCAAAATATTGTTGATTTGCAACAATTTATTTCAACGATTTCTACAGCCGTTAAAGCTATCCGAGAAAGACAAAAAACAATATAGGGAAGAATAGTCCTGTAGTTACATAAGGTTTTGAATTCGGATTTTGATTTAATCAAACTGAAGTCCAAACCTAAGATAAAAGAAAAGCGTTTTCTCGTTCCCAAGCTGGAGCTTTCTCTCGTTCCCTCCTGCTCACTCCCTTATACATAAGTTTTGAAATAATTGATTTCATTGCGTTTAATCAGGAAACGCCTCACCGGGCAACCACAATGGATTGCCCCTACAAACAACGATTTACTGTAGGGGCAATCC
>JALWSU010000013.1 GCA_026993485.1 Thiotrichaceae bacterium
CTCTGAGGTTTTTAAAACCTCAGAGGTTTTTTGAATACATTACCAACAAATACCCTCATAAGAACATTTAATATTATTAGTATCTATACCAACCAAATCAATAATATGGTGTTTATCGTTGGTGTAATCTGCAAGGGCAGTAGTAATTTCATCACTTTTGTGATTAACAATTATAATTTCGCTAGATTCAATGACTTCCTTGAAGTTATCACAAAAGCTGTGCATCATCGTAGAGAGCTTGGCTGGTGGTACATGTTTGTCATAGATGCGGATATGATAACCCTTCTCAAATAAAACCTTTATAAGAGACAAGATTGGGCTTTCGCGTAAGTCATCAGTGTCTACCTTAAAACTTAAACCTAAAATCCCAATTTCTTTAGAAGTTTGTGCTTCTATTAGTGAAATGGCTCGCTCAAGATGAGATTGATTACTGTTTAAAATGTTGTTGAGTTGGGGAAGTTGTAAATGAAGTTGTTGTCCCTCATAAGTTAAGGCTCGCACGTCTTTGGGTAGACAGGAACCACCAAAACAAAAGCCAGGTTTGAGGTAATAAGGAGATAGGTTGAGTTGAGTATCTTGGCAAAAGATTTGCATCACTTCTCGTCCATCAACCTGTAGAGATTTACAGATACTACCGATTTCATTCGCAAAATTAACTTTTAGTGCATGAAAAGCGTTATCAGCGTATTTCACCATTTCGGCGATTTCAAATGTACAGCAATTTTTTGGTGCAGTGAAGAGGTGATAGATTGACTTTAATATATCGGCACTGCGGGCATCATCACTGCCAATAACGATTTTAGGTGGATCATTGAAATCCAAGACTGCACTACCTTCACGAAGAAATTCTGGATGAAAACATAAGCCAAAATCTATACCCGCGCGTAAACCTGAATGGCGTTCCAGTATTGGAATCACGAAATGTCGTAGTGTACCAGGAAGAACTGTGCTACGCACGACTACAGTATGAAAATCTTTGCAAGATTTTAAAGCCTCACCAATTGATTGGCAAACGTTTTCTACGTATTGTAAATCCAGTTGCCCATTATCTTGACTGGGGGTGCCGACACAAATGAAAGAGAGTGTGGTTGTTGCAATGGCTTTTTGCAAATCAGTGCTTGCAGATAGCTTTTTTTCGGTAACATTTTTAGCTATTAGTTCTCCAAGTGTTGGCTCAACTATGGTTGATTTACCCGCATTGATGGCGGCTACCTTAGTTTTATCTTGATCGACACCAATAACTTGGTGACCAATATCAGCTAAACAGGCTGCTGTAACTTGACCTACATAACCTAAACCAATGATTGTGATTTGCATAAATTTTTCATCCATTATTATTATTATTTAATATTGTTGTAATGTTTATTATATCATACTTATTTGAAAAATCACAATTAATTTTTGGTATTACGACACTCTGCGATTAATTGTTCCATTTCTCTTATCTGTGTTTTTAACTCAATTATTTCCTGCTCTT
Source organism: Thiotrichaceae bacterium (assembly GCA_026993485.1). Taxonomy (GTDB): domain Bacteria; phylum Pseudomonadota; class Gammaproteobacteria; order Beggiatoales; family Beggiatoaceae; genus JAUXCJ01. Next base: position 1,478 of record JALWSU010000013.1, read on the forward strand.
TTTCTTTTAATTGATTTTGTAAACGAGTGAGATATTTTTCTGGATTTCTACGTTGATAAAAGCGTTTTACTATATCTATAATGACTAATATCCTAATAACTCTATTGAGTACTACTCTGGAACGGTATATATTCAAGATGCGCTGAATTTTCATCCCGAATAAAACCGCATTTTTGGTGAAAAATAGAGACCTAGAAATTAAAATAAATCTGGTTAAGGCGAGCATGGGGAGAATGATGATTAAAATTTCCATCCAATGCTTTTTTAGATAGTCCATCCGTTTTTCGGCAATAGAAAATAGGATAAAAAATTCCGTCACAAATAATACCCAGATTAAAGCATTACCTCGGTTAATAAAATGATGAAACAAGGGATCACTTGTCATTTTTGCTGGGTAAAAAATTTCGGTTATCCAAAAAGGAATCATAATGACGGATATAATCAAAATAGGATATAAAAATTTTTTTTCTATATGAGCATATAACTCAGGAGTTACCTTTTTCCAACTGAAGTTCCATAAAATATATTCGCGCTTACCACAGGGTCGAGTTACCAGATGTATAGCTGGTAATAGCGTCACGAGTAAGGGGCTTAGGTAACTTTTCCAAGTTTTTTTCTCGTCACAAAAAATTAGGTAGAAAAGTCTTTCAATAAAAAAAATTGGCCATAAAATCAATAAGATTGTTATAATGTGTTCAGAATAAGGTAGCAGTTCAAATCCTTTGTCGGTTTGCAAGTATTGAATGAGCAAAGCGACTAAGAATAAAAAAATTATCGTTATTACAAACATTAATTTGGCTATAATATCTTCAAATTGTTTCGAGAGTTTTTTCATTGTTTAGTCTCTATTGCAAGATTTTCTGCTTGTCATATAGACAAATTATATATTATAATAGCCAGTTTTCACTTTAATCTTTCTTAAGGAGGTTACGCTTTCAA
>JALWSU010000014.1 GCA_026993485.1 Thiotrichaceae bacterium
ATCCGACTCCGAATCATAATAACTACTTTGGTATGAAGTGGGATTTTTCAAATATCAATCCTAAAGGAGATGCGGAGCAAATTGATCAAGCTCTACAGAGTTATATTAATGATTGTATTCGAGATTTTGCTGACAAGTATCAAATGTCTGACAAAATCCAGATTTACCCAGAAAATATTGTTAGTTCGCTTTTATCTCTGTTAAGGGCAATACGAACTACAGCTTATCATTTATACCTATTAATTGACGAATACGATAATTTCGCCAATGAAGTAATGATGGTAAAAAACTATTCTAATCCCATTAATTACAACGCCTTAATTTCAACTGAAAGTTCCTTAAAAGCTCTATTTAAAGCAGTAAAATCGGCGGCAAATGGACAAGGTTTAGAACGAGTTTTCATTACTGGCGTTTCACCAGTTCTAATGACTGACATTACTAGTTCTTATAATGTCGCATCAGATATTTATTTAGAATCAGAATTTAATGATTTATGTGGCTTTACTGAAAAAGAAGTTCAAGATATTGTGCGTGAAATTGCGAAAGATTGTCAAATATCTGAATCCCGAGTGACACCAGCATTTAGAATGCTAAAAACTTTTTATAATGGCTATCATTTTAATGAAAGCGTTGAGGAAAATATTTATAATCCAACTTTGGCTCTCTATTTTTTGAAATATTTTCAAAAACATTGCGAATTTCCGCGCACAATGCTAGATAACAATTTATCTATGGATAGGAATAAGTTGAGTTATGTGTCTAAGCTTTTAAATGATGATAAGTTGTTGTTTCAAGCTCTAAATGAGAATCCGCCGTTGAGTTTGTTGGAATTGGCAAATCGTTTCGGTTTGAGTGATATGTTGAATCAGACTACTAGAGATAATGGTTTTGTTATTTCTTTGTTGTATTATTTGGGAATTTTGACTTTAAATGGTGAAGATGAACTGGGAAAATTGCAGTTTAAAATTCCCAATTTAGTCATCAAAAAACTTTATGTGGAACACTTGTTTGAGAATTTTCTGCCTCAAAACACTGAACGTTTTCAAGCTCATTTACTTGCTGAGGATTTTTATCAAACTGGTGATTTACAGCCGATTTGCGATTTAATGGAGCAGCGTTATTTTAAAGTCTTTGATAATCGAGATTATAAGGATGCAAATGAACTGAATCTTAAGACGATTTTTTTAACAGTTCTTTATAATGATGTCTTGTATATTATGGATTCCGAGTTGCCGTTGGAACGACGTTATGCAGATTTGACTATGATTATTCGCCCTGGGCGGAGAAAGTCGCCTATTTATGATTTTATTTTGGAATTCAAGTATTTAAAATTGCATGAGCTTGGAGTTAATGGTGAACAATTAAAAAAATTGAGTATTGATGAAGTGAAAAATTTGAAGGCTGTGAAGCAGAAGTTTGTGGAAGCAGAGCAACAATTAATTGATTATCAAAAGCGTTTGGTGTCGAAGTATGGTGAGGAGTTGAAATTGCAGTTGATTAGTGTGGTGGCTATTGGGTTTGAGAGGGTGGTTTGGGAGAGAGTGGGGTTGTCTTAACTTTGATTTTTGTGATTGTGCTGATTACTCTCGTTCCCACGAGCACAAAGTACAGCGAATGTCAGACAACGAATAAAACCTTTATATAAATCATGAGATTTGGATTCGTTGTTTTCCATTCGTTGTACTCCATCCATTAACTTAATGGCAGTGACACTGGAGCATGGGAACGAGACCGTTTATAATATATACTACTCATTTATAGGAGACCCAACAATATGAAAAAATTTCCGTATGGAATCAGTGACTTCCAGCTAATAAGGACCAATAATTATTTTTATGTGGATAGAACTTCCCATATTCGACTAATCGAAGAAGCTGGTTTACAACTTTTATTTTTACGCCCCAGACGTTTTGGCAAAAGCTTACTCATTTCCATGCTAGAAAATTACTACGACATAGCCAAAGCGGATGAATTTGAACAATTATTTGGTGATTTAGCCATTGGACAAAATCCTACTCCGAATCATAATAACTACTTTGTTATGAAGTGGGATTTTTCAAATATTAATCCCAAAGGAGATGCGGAGCAAATAGAATCCAGATTAAATCGCTATATCAATCGTTGTATTCAAAATTTTGCCGACAAATATCAAGATTTGCTTCCCAAAAAGATTCACATTGAATCAGATGATATGATTGATTCATTTCTTGCCCTTTTAAATGCTGTACTACAAACACCTTATCATTTATATCTACTAATTGACGAATACGATAATTTCGCCAATGAAGTAATGATGGTAAAAAACTATTCTAATCCCATTAATTACAACGCCTTAATTTCAACTGAAAGTTCCTTAAAGGCTCTATTTAAAGCGGTAAAATCGGCGGCTAATGGGCAAGGTTTAGAAC
>JALWSU010000015.1 GCA_026993485.1 Thiotrichaceae bacterium
TTTTTACGTAGCTAAACCTCCGATGTTTTCAAAACCTCGGAGGTTTGGTTTTTGCGTAGCTAAACCTCCGAGGTTTTCAAAACCTCGGAGGTTTGGTTTTTGCGTAGCTAAACCTACGAGGTTTTCAAAACCTCGGAGGTTTGGTGTAGCTAAACCTCCGAGGTTTTCAAAACCTCAGAGGTTTGGTTTTTGCGTAGCTAAACCTCCGAGGTTTTCAAAACCTCGGAGGTTTGGTGTAGCTAAACCTCCGAGGTTTTCAAAACCTCAGAGGTTTGGTTTTTACGTAGCTAAACCTCCGAGGTTTTCAAAACCTCAGAGGTTTGGTTTTTACCCAAAAAATTTCATAAAAAAATGTCTATTATAAATCTAACCAATATTAGTATAGCCTTCGGGCATGTTGCTCTATTAGATAAAATCGAATTACGCATAGCAAAAGGTGAACGGGTTTGTTTGATTGGGCGTAATGGAGAAGGCAAATCTACCTTATTAAAAATAATCAGTGGTGAAATCAGTCCTGATTTAGGTAATATTGAATACCAATCTGGTGCTAAAATAGCCTTTTTAAGCCAAGAACCCCATTTTGAAACTAATGATACCGTTTTTCATGCTGTTGCAAACAGTTTAGGAACTGCTGGAAAATTAATTCAAGAATATCATGAACTTATAGAACAATTAACTCATAATAACACCGATAAGTCTTTATTCGCTAAACTGGAAAAAATTCAGCATCGTCTCGAAGCTGAAGATGCTTGGAATTTGGAGCAGCGCGTTGAAACGGTTTTATCCAAATTAAACTTGCCAACTGAACAAATTGTCGCTCAAATGTCTGGCGGCTGGAAGCGGCGCGTTGCTTTGGCACAAGTTTTAGTCACGAAACCAGATTTATTATTATTGGATGAACCAACTAATCATCTGGATATTGAAGCCATCACTTGGCTAGAAAAACAATTACTAGATTTTAATGGAGGCTTGCTTTTTGTTACTCATGATCGTCGATTTATGCAGCGCATTGCAACGCGAATTATTGAGCTAGATCGTGGCAAATTAACCAGTTATATTGGAGATTATGCCACTTATTTACGCCAAAAAGAAGCAGCTTTAGCTACAGAAGCCAATCACGCTGCTAAATTCGATAAACATTTAGCACAAGAAGAAATTTGGATACGTCAAGGCATTAAAGCACGCAGAACTCGTAACGAGGGGCGAGTTCGAGCCTTAAAAAAATTACGCGAACAACGCGCCCAGCGTCGTGAAATCAAAGGCAAAATCAACTTAAATCTGAATCCTAGCGAATTATCAGGAAAGATTGTCATTAAAGCCGAGAAAATTAGTAAAAAATACAATAACACACCTTTAATAAACAAATTTTCAACAATTATTATGCGTGGAGATCGTATCGGCTTAATTGGTGCCAATGGAACTGGTAAAACTACCTTGCTTAAAATCTTACTTGGCGAACTATCTCCCGATAGTGGTAGCGTTAAACATGGAACTAAATTAAGTATCGCCTATTTTGATCAACTCCGTGAACAACTTAATCCAGAATCTACCTTGATTGAAGCAGTTTCGGAAGGCAGCGACATTGTAACGATTAACGGGCAAAATAAACATGTTATGTCGTATTTAAGAGATTTCTTATTTGCCCCAGCACGCGCACGTTCTAAAGTCAAATCTCTTTCTGGTGGAGAACGCAATCGCTTATTACTAGCGCGTTTATTTACAAAACCAGTGAATGTATTAGTACTTGATGAACCCACAAATGATTTAGATGTTGAATCCTTAGAATTATTAGAAGAATTATTATCAACTTATTCAGGAACTTTGCTATTAGTCAGCCATGATCGTGAATTTTTGGATAATGTAGTAACATCAACTATTGTTTTTGAAGGTAATGGCAATCTCAAAGAATATGTTGGCGGTTATCAAGATTGGCTTCGGCAAAGAACTACTACCCCAGCCAAGCCGAATACGACTAAAAAAACATTTTCTAAAAAACCACCCAAAACCCCAAAATTAAGCTATAAACAGCAACGCGAATTAGCAGCCTTACCAGAAAAGATTGAAAATTTAGAATCTACACTTGAGACATTACAAGCTAAAATTAATCAAGCTGATTTTTATAAAAGAGATTCAGAAGAAATCAATCAAACTCTAGCACATTTAAAGAAACTCGAAGCCGAACTAGAGGCTGGCTATGAACGCTGGGAAATCTTAGAAAATCTAAAATAGAGCTGTTTTTTACCCTGCTACTATATCGGAATAGTAAGGTAACCTTGCTACTTCCTACTGATGCTATAATTAATTGTTTCCAAGTATAAGAGAGTACGATCTAGCGTCACTGCCATTAAGTTAAGACAAACCTGCCAGGTTTTAAAAACCTGGCAGGTTTTTTGCCGTTAGAATTTCAA
>JALWSU010000016.1 GCA_026993485.1 Thiotrichaceae bacterium
ACTATATTGATTTGATATAGAAACAAATCTGGATGATTTGATTAGCTTGCAGTTATTTATATAAAGTGAAGAGTGTAAATCAAGATTATAAGTATTTTTTTAAAACAGATTAAAATAAAATTAATAAGTCAAGTAAAAAAAAGGTTAGTTCAAAAAAAATCTGGATGATTTGGTTTGACTATAGTTATATATGTGTTTATGAAAATACATGAAAAAATCAAATTTCTGCGGAAGTCAAAAGGTTTGACGCAAGAGAAAATGGCAGAGAAATTGAATTTATCTATCTATGGTTATGCCAAGATTGAACAGGGCAAAACAGATGTGAAATTCTCTAGGATGGAACAGATTGCTGAGAGTTTTGGAATCGAAATATTAGAATTACTTAATTTTGGCGAACAGAATGTTTTTTATTTGACTAATAAACACAAGCATTTGATTAAAACTTATAATGAACTTCAACATGAATTAGAAATAACGCAAATGCGATTGGAAGAAAAGGAAAAGGAAATTGCTTGTCTAAAAGAAATTCTTAATTTAAAACCAAGTCAAACTAATGGATAATTTGATTGAATCGAATCATTTTCCCATATTTTTACTTACTAGAATTGCAAGAACTCAAAATACAAAGATAGGAGATAGACGATATGGCTATTCCATGGTTAATTGGTGCTGGAGGAGCATTAGTTGGAGCACTAGTCACTGCTAAATTATTAGATGGTGACGAGAAAGAGCAAAAATGCACAGTGAGACCAAAGAAAAAAAAATCGAGAAAAAAAGCGAAAAAACTCAAAAAACAGGCGCAACGGCAATGTGAATTAGCTCTACAAGCTCAACTAAAAAGGGAGCAAGGGAAACGATAAAGGCATAGAGAAGAATCTATTTGTTAATACAGTCAACGACTATAAGGGAGTTCAAAGCTAAATCTTTTATGATTAATATAAACAAATTTACTCAACTTATTCCTAATGCTGAAAAACAAGTTAAACGCCTGAAATTTCTAAAAGAGCAGGCTAAAGATATACGAGTTGCGGCTTTTGGTAAATACAATCACGGCAAAAGTACATTATTAAATGCCATGATTGGTAAAGAAGTATTTAAAACCGCAGATAAACGAGAAACAACTCGAAATGCTGAATATAAACATAATGGTATTGTTTGGATTGATACACCAGGTCTTGATGCTGATATTAATTGTCAGGATGACACAAAAGCCATGGACGGTGCTTTTCAAATGGCAGACTTTATATTTTTAGTTCACCGTGCTGATGTTGGTGAGCTTGATAGATATGAATTAAAACTCTATAAGGAACTGATCAAGCAAAATACAAATTATAGCGATAGAATGTGTTTGGTTTTGACGCAGATTGATCAAGTCGTCGATCAAAAGCAATTGAATAAAGTTCTTTCCAAGATAAAAAGACAAATTCCTAAATTAACTATAATTCCAGTTTCAGCAACACGCTATATAAGAGGTTTGCGTGATAATAAATTATTTTTTGATGAAAAAAGTAATATACAGCAATTATTTCATAAAATTGCTCAAACTATAAATGCTATTGATAGCTTACGTAAATCAGAAATGCAATCTCTTCTTGAGAAAATCAGCTCTGAACTTGAGAAAAAGCGTAAAGATATTGAGCGTAAACTAAACTTAGTGCGTTCTGAAAAAAGGATGCAACAAACTACGTTTAATGAGGATTTAGAGCGATACCTATATAAAGTAACACAAGAGGTTTAGCTTACATAACTCAAAAAACTTCCGAGGTTTTGAAAACCTCGGAGGTTTGTATTACTAATCAAGGTATAAAAAAATGAAAACTAACGACAATCCCTTTTTACGCGCACTTCATGATTTTGATTCTGAGTTTAAAGTTGTCTCAAATCAAGAAAATACATTAATCGAACGAAAAAATATCTTGCAGCAAGATATTAAAAAATTGCTAATTCTGAATAACGATGCTGCAATCAATAAAGACAATATCTTAGTTCAACTGAGCAACGAACTGAAAATATCCATTGAGCAAAGTTTTCAGAACTGGGATGAGAAATTAACAGAATCATTACCAATGAAAGCTCTTTCAGAACAATTTACTGATCGCATTATCCTGTTAGTGTTTGGTAAGGTAAATGCAGGTAAAAGTGCTTTCTGTAATTTTTTGTCTGAGCAGTTTCCTAATGAGCAAATTAAATTGTTTACCATTGATAATGGTGAAGTTAAATACTTAAAAAACCAAAAATTTGCTGAAGGCATTACAGAAACTACTGATAGTATTCAAGGTGCTGAATTAGGTAAGCGTTTACTCTTACTTGATTCACCTGGATTACATTCAGTAACGGAGGAAAATGGTAATTTAACGCGTACTTATACCGATAGTGCCGATGCCATATTGTGGCTAACCCCATCAAG
>JALWSU010000017.1:0-4289 GCA_026993485.1 Thiotrichaceae bacterium
CTCCAGCGCACTATATTACTGATACATCAATTATTAAACAATTGATTTAATTGCGTTTAATCCTGAAACACCTCACAGGGCAACCACAAGAGATTGCCCCTCCCCTACAAACGAAGTAACGAAGTAAACAATGATGTAGGGGCAATCGGTTGCCCTTAAGTATGTATAAAGGAGTGCGCTCCAAGGTGGGAACGAGAGTAACCATTTTCTTAGGGGCAATCCCTTGTGGTTGCCCTTTATTTCATATCCCCAATGCTTGATTAATCAACGCCTGACGTTGTTGGCGATGAATTTCAAAATGTCCCACTGCTGGTGAGGCTGAAGCTGGTCGTCCAACATATTCTAAATGTCCGCCATCATTATGACTTAGTTTGATGTCTATATGCGCTCGCATATACCACCATGCGCCTTGATTTCTCGGTTCTTCTTGTACCCAAATGCGGTGTTTTACATGAGAATAACGTGCTAATACTTCGGAAATTGCTACTTTTGGGTATGGATAAAGTTGTTCTAGGCGAATAATGGCGATATTGTTAATCTGATGTTGTTCACGGGCTTCTATTAAGTCAAAATAGACTTTGCCACTACAAAAGAGTAGACGTTCAACTTGTTCTGGAGTAATTTTTGCGGTTTCGTCAATAACGGTTTGAAAGCCTTTATCGGTGAAATCTTCACTCTTAGAAAACGATAATTTGTGACGGAGTAGGCTTTTAGGAGTCATAATAATCAATGGTTTACGATATTTACGCAGCATTTGTCGTCTCAATAGGTGAAACATTTGTGCGGGTGTACTTGGTACACAAACTTGAATATTATCTTCTGCACATAGTTGTAGAAAACGCTCTAAACGGGCTGATGAATGTTCCGGTCCTTGTCCATCATAGCCATGGGGTAATAGCATGACTAGGCCGCTGTAGCGTTGCCATTTTGATTCTGAGGAGCTGATAAATTGGTCAATTACTACTTGGGCATTGTTGGCAAAGTCTCCAAATTGGGCTTCCCATAAGACTAATCTTTCTGGTGCTGAGGCACTATAACCATATTCAAAGCCTAATATTGCTGCTTCAGAAAGTGGCGAGTTGATTACTAAAAATGGGGCTTGTTGTTTGGATAAGTGTTGCAAGGGTTGATAAGTCTCTCCAGTATTTTGATCATGTAGTACTGCATGGCGATGAGCAAAGGTGCCACGCGCACTGTCTTGTCCGGATAGGCGCACTGGATAGCCTGCTTCCAAGAGGGTGGCATAAGCTAAAGTTTCGGCACAGCCCCAATCTAGTGGATTATTTTCCGTTCCCATTTGGCGACGTGCTTGCATTAATCTGGCGACACCGCGATTTAGTTCAAAACCTTTGGGTATTCGGGTAAATTTTTCAATCAATTGTTGTAATTTAGCTTTGCTAATACGGGTATCAGCTGGAATTGTCCAGTGGGTACCAATATAAGGTTTCCAATTTGCAACTGGTTTAAAATTTAAATTGACTGGACGTGAGACAACATCTTTGGTTTTCAAGGCTTGACGATATTCTTGTAATTGTTTTTCGCTGTCATTGGGGCCAATAATACCTTCTTTGAATAGGCGTTGTGCGTAAATGGCTTGAGTTTTTGGGTGCTTAGCGATTTTTTTATACATTAGCGGTTGGGTTGCAAATGGGTCATCGGCTTCATTATGCCCTTGTCGGCGATAGCATACCATGTCAATTACAACATCTTTTTTGAAGGCTAAGCGATAATTAAGGGCAAGTTTGGTAACAAATATAACTGCTTCGGGGTCGTCTCCATTGACATGAAAAATTGGGGCTTGTACCATTTTGACAACATCAGTGCAGTATAGGGTTGAACGCGAATCTAGGGGATCGCTGGTTGTAAAGCCAATTTGATTATTGATAATAATATGCACGGTGCCACCAGTACCATAACCTTGGGTTTGTGATAAATTTAGGGTTTCCATAACCACGCCTTGTCCAGCAAAAGCGGCATCTCCGTGAATTAGTAATGGTAAGACTTGATTACGTTCTTTATCTCCACGCCGTTGTTGACGCGCCCGTACTGCTCCTTCTACAACTGGATCAATGATTTCTAGGTGAGATGGGTTAAAAGCTAGAGCTAAATGCACTGGGCCATTTGCTGTCATTACATCAGAGGCAAAACCGAGATGATATTTGACATCACCAGAACCATTGTGAGCATTGACTTTGCCTTCAAATTCTGAAAATAAATCTTTGGGGCTTTTGCCTAAAATATTTACTAATACATTTAAACGCCCACGATGCGCCATACCTAAAACTATTTCTTTAATTCCAGCACTTCCAGCGTGCTGAATTAAATTATCAAGTAGTGGGATTAAACTTTCTCCGCCTTCTAAAGAAAATCGCTTTTGTCCGACATAGTGCGTTTGTAAATATTCTTCTAAACCTTGGGCGGCTGTCAATCGTTCTAAAATATTGCATTTAGTTTCGCGGGTAAAATTGGGTTTAGCTAAGCTGCCTTCTAAACGTTCTTGAATCCAGCGTTTTTGCTCGGTATCGGTGATGTGCATATATTCAGCAGCAATCGTTCCACAATAAATGGTTTTGAGTCGTTTAAGGATTTCGGAGAGTTTTTCTTTTTCTACGCCATATAATGAGCCAGTATCAAATACAGTAGATAAGTCATTTTCAGTCAAGCCGTAAAATTCTGGGTGTAATTGTTCAACATAAGGACGTTTGTTTAAAGCTAGGGGGTCTAAATTAGCTTGTTGATGTCCACGAAAACGGTAGGCATTAATTAGTTGTAAAACTGCAATTTGTTTTTTGGCAAAAATAGCTAAGGAGGCATCATTAGCCCCTTGGTGTAAATTCGGTGTTTTGAGTTGTGCAAAGGCTGATTTTATCGGAGCATGAGGTATATCTGGCTGTGATGTGGGCTGCTCTTGTTGCAACTGTTTAAAATAATCACGCCATTCATTAGGTACTTGAGCTGGATTGACTAAATAGAGTTCATATAAATCATCAATAAAAGCAGCATTATATAGGTATGAATCTTGGGTCATTTTGATAGCCTTTGTCTATTCTAGGACTTACGCATTGACAAACGAATTTTTTGAGTTTCTCCTTGGAGTCCAAAGCTAAAGCTTTGGACTCCAAGTAAGTTATAAATTTTAACATTTTGTTTTTATTAAAAATAATAAAACATTTCTACTGTCAGTGCGTAAGTCCTATATTCATTGTTTTAATTATGTGATAAGTTAGCATTTTGATTTATACATAATAACAAACATTTAAAGGAAATTGATGATGAAACCACCCGTACATGTTGCAGTCACAGGAGGGGCGGGACAAATCGCCTATTCTTTAATATTTCGTATTGCCTCTGGGGAAATGCTCGGTTCGGATCAACCTGTAATTTTACACTTATTAGAAATACCAGCGGCCTTAGATGCTTTAAAAGGCGTAGTGATGGAACTCCAAGATTGCGCCTATCCGTTGTTGCAAGATGTGGTGATAACTGATGATGCCAATATTGCTTTTACTGATGTAAATTATGCTTTACTGGTTGGCTCAAGACCACGTGGTCCAGGTATGGAGAGGAGCGATTTACTCAAAGTCAACGGAGAGATTTTTACTGTACAAGGTAAAGCCTTGAATGAAAAGGCAAATAGAGATGTTAAGGTGCTAATTGTTGGCAATCCAGCTAATACTAATGCCTATATTGCGATGAATTCCGCACCAGATTTAAACCCTAAACAATTTAGTTCAATGACACGCCTTGACTTTCACCGAGCTAAAAGCCAATTAGCCAGAAAAACTGGTGCGAATATTGAAGCTGTTAAGAATATCATTATTTGGGGTAATCATTCATCTAGCCAATATCCTGATATTAGCCATGCAACGGTTAATGGAAAACCAGCAAAATCTTTAGTTGATGAAGAATGGATAGTCAATGAATTCATACCAACGGTGCAACAACGAGGGGCAGCTATTATTAAGGCACGTGGCAAATCCAGTGCTGCCTCAGCGGCTTTTGCAGTGCTTTCACATATGCGTGATTGGGCAAATGGAACTGAAGAATGGGTAAGTATGAGCGTTTGTAGCGATGGTAGTTATGGGATAAAAGAAGGTTTAATGTATTCATTCCCTGTTACGATCAAAAATGGAGAATATGAGATTGTGCAAGGCTTAGAGATTGACGACTTTAGCCGTGCAAGAATGTTAGCGAATCAAGAGGAACTCGAAAAAGAACGCCAAGCGGTTGCGGACTTGCTTTAGGTGAGCCAAACCTGCCAGGTTTTTAAAACCTGGCAGGTTTTTTAC
>JALWSU010000017.1:4299-9601 GCA_026993485.1 Thiotrichaceae bacterium
CTATTCAAGTTTCGTCGTTATGGATATGTTTTTTTGCCTTTTTTGTGATATATTGTTTTTTTATCATGAAAAAAATGAGTCTCAATTTTTCTAAGTTCCAATTTTATAAATTCTTTATAAACAAAGATTTAATTCAAATAACGGTTAATTGCAAATCATGCACTCAAAATTCAAATCTAGTAAATTGCCTGCTAATTTTAGGCATTTTTGGAGAAAGTTTAGTTTTATGTTAGTAATACCAGTGATATTTCTTAGCTTAGCGAATTGTAATACTGAAACTCCTTCAACATTACCAGTTGATTCTGCAAGTATTCCAAATACTCCAGTACAAGCTAAGTCACAACCCAAACTACAGAAAGTTTCTGACAACCATGTATCAAAACACGCTAAACCTTGTGAAAAAAAATCATTATCTATAGTGGTAAATATATCAAAGCAAGAGCTTTATCTCTACTGCAACTATCAAGGTAAAAAGAAAAAGGTCAAGATTTATCCAGTTTCAACCTCTAAATATGGTATTGGTAGTGAGGCAGGCAGTAATAAAACTCCTCTAGGCTTGCATAGGATTGAGAAAAAAATCGGTAACGGTGCGCCAATCTATACGATTTTTAAAGCGCGTAGGAATACTGGTAGATCAGCTAAAGCGATATTGAATGATCCTGGCGCAGGTGATTTAGTGACAACACGCATTATGTGGTTGAAGGGCTTAGAGCCAGGGAAAAATTCTGGACGAGGGGTAGATTCCTTCCGCCGTTATATTTACATTCATGGCACTGGGGAGGAAAATAAGATTGGTAAACGAGCCTCACATGGCTGTATCAGAATGTACAACAAGGATGTGATTGATTTATATAATCGCGTTAGTGAGGGGACGAAAGTTTTGATTATTAAATAAAGGTAAAGATGTTGCAAAATAAAACTAATCTGATGGTTTCCATTGTCTGAACCTTGATTACAAAGGATTATAAGGATTGTAAGGATTGTTTAATTAATCGGTTCTAACCACTAATAATCCTGTAAATCCTTTTAATCCCTTAAAATCAAGGTTCAGACAATGGTAGAGGTCTATCACTATTCTAAGTAGTCCATACTGGCATAGCCAATTCTACCATTGTTGAGCTTTACTTTAGACCAATAAGTACCCCATTGTAAAATCCGAAGTGCTGAGCCTTTAGCGGCTTTACTAATTACTCTGGAGCCTTGAGTTGGGCGGCTACGAATATTCAATCGTCCAGTTTCTGTGGCAACAATACTGCATGTACCATTACTAACATAATCTATACGGGCATATCCAATTTTACCGTTGTTTAGTTTGACTCGGTACCAATAATCATGAATGCCTACTATGCTGAGCGCAGAGCCTTTACTAGCCCTGCTAATGACTCGCCAGGCTTTACCAGGACCGCTACGAATGTTCAATCGTCCAGATTGTGTAGCAACAATACCGCAATAAGTCAAAGCTGAAGTTGGCAACGTTACTAAACTAAGCATGAGATATAGGATAGAAATAAATACCGCTTTTCTCATCATGTTCATAATCGTTTCTCCTCTTATTTTGTTGCTTTGGCTGGTCGTCCAAAGCTAAAGCTTTGGACTCCAAATGCGTAAATCCTTTTAATCCCTTAAAATCAAGGTTCAGACAATGGTAAGTAAAAGACCTCTTAGATCAGTTAATCACATAAATCAAAGTTCAGACAAACTTAGACTTAGACTTAGTTTGAAATAACTTAAAAACTGGTGAAATCACACAGTTCATAAATTTAAGCTAAAAAATTTATCTGTTTATATTGTTGATAATTAAGGAAAATATTTGTTTAACCCTGGTGGGCATAAAAACTGCTAAGCTAGCGGATTAAAGTCTTTTTTTTAATCAAAGGATAAAAATTAGTTTATGAAGCTGAAACCAGTTGTTTTGAGTCTGATGTTAGTTGCTACGCCTATTTTTGCGGATGAGCCGACAATTTTACCTAGTGTTACTGTTGAAGGGCAGTCTTTATTAGATGAGCCTGGGGTTTCACATCAGGATACGGGGGAGGTTTTAGCTATGCCTGTCGATGGGGGAGATTTTCTCCGTGCGATTCCTGGGGTTTCAGGTATACGTATGGGTGGACATGGTATTGATCCGATTATTCGTGGACAAAGCCAAACTCAATTGAATATTTTATTAGATGGTGCTTATGTTCATGGTGGTTGCCCTAATCGGATGGATCCGCCTACGGCTTATTCGCCTATAGAAACTTATGATACGGTTACTGTGATTAAGGGGTCTCAAACTGTTATTTATGGGGCTGGTGGTAGCGGTGGGACGGTGCTATTTGAACGGAAAACGCCACGTTTTGGCGAGAATCAGTTTGTTCGAGGTAAAATCGGTGGCGGCTATACCAGTAATTCTAAAACTAAAGATTTATTTGGTGATATAGCAGTTGGTAGTAGGCAAGGTTTTGCGCGTGGTATTGTTGAGTATCAGGATGCGGGGAACTATAAGGATGGTGATGGTAATGAAACCCGTTCGGCTTTGAGTTCTAAGAGTGGTAATTTTATTTTAGGTTATACCCCTGATGAGAAAAACCGTTTAGAACTGAGTTTTGAGGCGACTCGTCTTGATGATGTGTTATATTCTGGGGCTGGTATGGATAGTCCTAATTCTGAGAACGATACGATTCGTTTAAAATATGAAAATGAGTGGGGAACTAAGCTGGCTCTTTATTATTCTAAAGTTGAGCATGTAATGGATAATTATTCTTTGCGTCCTCTAGCCGCTGGAAAGAAAAAAATGCGTGTGTCTTCTAATTCTAATACTAAAGGTGCGCGTTTGAGTCATAATTGGTTGACAGATAATGATCTTGAATGGACGCTTGGTATAGATTATCAACATAATAATCGGGATGCGAATCGTGGTGCTGCCAGCGTTTCTACCCCAACTACGCTGCAATCAATTATGTGGCCAGATGTTAATTTAAAACAAGTTGGTTTGTTTGCTGAATTAGAAATGCCTGTACGTGCAGCGGATTTGCTTAAGTTGGGTTTACGCTATGATAGGGTAACAAGTGAGGCGGATAGGGCTAAGCAGATTGCAATGGGAGGCGTTTCGCCGAATAGTTTATATAGTCGTTATTATGGCAAAACTGCTGATGTTCATAGTGAAAATAACTTTAGTGGTTTTATCCGTTATGAACATGCGCTGGGCGATGATGACAATTTTGTTTTTGTAAGTCTGAGTCGGAGCGTGCGTACGGCGGATGCGACAGAACGTTTTCTTGCAGCTAATAATAGTAATCCTGCTGAACGTTGGGTTGGAAATCCTGATTTAGAGCCTGAACAACATCATGAATTAGAACTGGGTTTATTTTGGCAAGCTGATAGCTGGGATTTGAATACTTCAGTGTTTTATAATTTGGTTAATGATTACATTTTAAGGGATCGCGCCCATGCTCAAAGCGGTATTTTGCAAAATGATAATGCTAGTATTTATCGCAATGTTGATGCTGAAATCTATGGTTTTGAATGGGTAACAAATGTTAAATTGCACCAAAATTGGCTTAGCCGTTTAACGCTTGATTATGTCCATGCAACTAATACTACAGATGATCGCGCTATTGCTCAAATGCCGCCATTGTCGGGTAGCTTGAATTTGGATTATAAACAAGCCACTTGGTTATTGGGTAGTAAGTTAAGTTTTGCAGCTAAGCAAAAACGGGTAGATGATGATTTAAATACTGGTAGTGGATTAGATGCTCGGCAAACTCCTGGATTTGGGGTGTTAGATTTTTATGGACGTGTTGCGATTAATAAGCAAACTGTGATTAAGCTTGGGGTTAATAATGTTTTTGATAAGACTTACGCTTATCATGTTAATCGTGCGAATGTTGATCCTTTTAATCCTGAGCCAGTGCAAGTTAATGAGCCTGGGAGATTGTTTTGGTTTAATTTTAGTGTGAAATTTTAATGAATTGTGATTGATGTGATTAAACCTGACAGGTTTTAGAAACCTGTCAGGTTTTTTTTTGTCTGAGATAAAATAGATTATTTATCAGTTATTAATTATAATAATTTATTTTTGACATATCAGGGAGAAAAATACTCATGTCTGATTACCTCATAGCCCCATCTATTTTATCTGCTGACTTTGCTCGTTTAGGGGAGGAAGTTACTAATGTGTTAGCGTCAGGGGCGGATATTGTCCACTTTGATGTTATGGATAATCATTATGTGCCGAATTTAACAATCGGACCTTTAGTTTGTGAGGCTTTGCGTAAACATGGTGTAACTGCGCCGATTGATGTCCATTTGATGGTTAAGCCAGTGGATAGGATTATCCCAGATTTTGCTAAGGCTGGTGCTACTTATATTACTTTTCATCCTGAAGCCTCTGAGCATGTTGATCGTTCTTTGCAATTAATACGTGATAGTGGTTGTAAATCGGGTTTGGTTTTTAATCCAGCAACACCGCTGGATTATTTAAAATATGTAATGGATAAGGTAGATATGATTTTGTTAATGTCTGTCAATCCTGGGTTTGGTGGCCAATCTTTTATTCCTTCAACTTTGGATAAGTTACGCGAGGCTCGTAAATTGATTGATGAAAGTGGGCTTGAGATTCGCTTAGAAGTTGATGGAGGTGTCAAAATTGACAATATAGGTAAAATTGCTAAAGCTGGTGCTGATACTTTTGTTGCAGGCTCAGCGATTTTTAATACGTCTGATTATAAAGTAACGATTGACGCGATGCGGGCTGAATTAGCAAAGGGGTAATAATGACAACTTTGCAAGCACCAGAATTGGTGCTGATTGATTTAGATGGTACTTTGATAGATACTGTGCCTGATCTAGCTTATGCAATTGATGGCATGATGTCACAATTAGATAGGCCACAACGGGGTGAGGAAAAAGTACGGCGTTGGGTTGGTAATGGTATAGAACGCCTTGTAAAACGGGCATTGCTTGATGCTGATGAGGGAGAACCTGAGCCGGAATTATTTCAATCTGGATTAAACTTATTTCAAGTATTATATGCCTCTATTAATGGCTGTCATAGTAAACTTTATCCGGGAGTGCTAGAAGGGCTGTCTTGGTTAAAATCGCAAAATACTGTGTTGGCTTGTATTACTAATAAGGCTGAACAGTTCACCTTGCCATTATTAACTGATTTAAAACTCAGGGATTATTTTGAGTTAGTGATAAGTGGTGACAGTTTACCGAAAAAGAAACCTGATCCCTTGCCCTTATTATATGCTGCTGAGCATTTTAAAGTAGAGCCACATAAGGCATTAATGTTGGGGGATTCTATAAATGATGTTCAAGC
>JALWSU010000018.1 GCA_026993485.1 Thiotrichaceae bacterium
GCCTAATAGCCCTAGTCTTAATCGCTATTCTGATTCTTGTCTTTGTTATTGATTTAAATGATTATAAGCCCCAGATTGCCAATTTAGTCGAACAACAAATCGGGCGCCGTTTAACCATTGAAGGTGACATCCATTTAACTTTTTACCCTTGGCTGGGATTCCAATTAGGCAAAGTAAGTTTAGGCAATGCCCCCGGCTTTGAAAAACCTGAATTTGCCAAATTCGAGCAAGCACAGGCAATGATTAAAGTTCTGCCATTATTCAAAAAACAAGTTGAAATCAGCACCGTATTATTAGAAGGCGCAGAATTAAACCTGACACGCAAACCAGATGGTAAAACCAATTGGGAAGATTTAGCCAAACTTGGGGGGAAATCTGAAGAAAAGCCTAAATCAGAAAGTATTAGTATAAAATCTCTAAAAATTCATGGCTTAAATTTAGATCAAACCAAAATCGTCTTTGATGATGAAAAAACTGGATCACATTATCGGCTTTCAGATGTCAGTCTAAAAACCTCTGCATTGCTATTGAATGAGCCGATTAAACTGCAATTCAATGCGGCACTAGGAATTAGTGGCAAAATGAAGCTTGATGGGCAAGTAAATTTAGATACTCAAATAACCCTAAATCTGGATAAACAACAATATCGTCTCGAACCCCTGAAGTTTACTGCTAGTATTCAAGGCGATAAGATTCCTGACGGTAAACAAAGCCTATCCATCAATACACATTTAATAGAAGTAAATTTAAAACAAGAAACTTTGACACTCAGTGGTGTCATTGCAAATGTGATGGAAAGTATTTTAAGCACCGAAATGCAAATCAGCTATAAAAAGAACCGCATTTTAGGTAAGCTCAAATTAAGCGATTTTAAACTTTCAAAACTTTTAAAAGCATTCGGTTTAGAGACATTACCAGCACTATTACAAAAAGATATTGCGTTTCAAACCCAATTTGAAGGCAATCCAGCAGCTTTCCAGTTTAAAAATACGCAATTATTCCTTGACGGCAATAATCTAAAAACCGCTTTACTCAATCTGAATTTAAATAATCAAACCTTATGGACTAAACATTTTTCACTAGATGCTTTTGGTGCCAAAGTCACAGGCGGCTTAAATCTTGAGTCATTATTTTCTCAGCCGAGTTTTAACGGAAAAATCCGAATCGGAGAGTTTAATCTGAAAAAACTCTTAAAGGGTTTAAAGCAAGCTGAACTAGCCTCAGCTATACCTAATGATTTACCTTTTAATCGAGCCGCTTTAGAACTAGAGTTCCAATTCAGTCAAAAAACTAACCAAGTTAATTTGGAAAAAATCGGCTTGCGTCTTGATGATTACCAATTCACAACACCGAATCTTAAATTAGACATTGAAGAACAAACCCTCGATTCAGAAAAATTTTCATTCAATCTCTTCGGTATGAACTTAAAGGGTAAAGTGAATTTAAAACAAGTATTTAGCCGTCCAATTGGGCAAGCTGAATTGGCAATTGCGCCCTTTAATCCCCAAAAACTCCTAAAATTACCTATTACTCGTGCCGCATTACAAAGCCATTTAACTCTAACACCCGAAGCAATAATACTCAAAAATTTAGAAGTTACTGCTGACAAGCAGCAACTCAAAAGTCCGAATTTGACATTTAATTTTAAAACAGACAGCTTAACATCAAAGCAGTTCCTAATTACAGCCTTTGGGGCAAAGATTAAAGGGCAACTATCAGTCACACAAGTTTCAAATGCACAAAAACGCAACTTTAAAGGTAAACTCAGATTTGCCCGATTTAATCCGCGCCAATTCTTAGCAGGTTTAGGGCAACAAGTCCCAAAAACCAGCGATGCCAATGCGTTACGCACAGCTACATTAGAAACCCAATTACAAGGCAATGCCTCTGAATTACGCCTAGATAAATTCAAAATGCGCCTTGATGATAGTCAAATCATCGGACAATTTCGCCTCAAAAATTTCCAAAAGCCAGCTATTGCCTTTGATTTAAATGTAGACAAAATTGATTTGGATAGATATTTAGCACCAAGTCTAAAACCAAATCAATTAAATCAATATAATCAAGCTCCAACAACCGCATTATCTGGAAAATCTATAGAATTACCGCTTGAAATGCTACGCGCATTAAATATTAATGGCGAATTAAAAATCGGTGAACTAAAAGCAGCACAACTAAGCATTAATAAATTAGAACTAAAGGTGTCAGCGAAAAAAGGCAAAATTAGAATTTCCCCAAAAGCTCAACTTTATGAAGGCGAATATCAAGGCAATCTAATATTAGATGCCGAACAAAATCCAGCATATATAGAAATAGAACAAAGCTTAAAAAACGTTCAATCAAGAACCTTATTTAAAGATTTAACTGGCAAAGAGAAGATTGCAGGAATTGCCAACATTTCCACACACTTATCAACTCAAGCAATCAAACACCCATTAGATAAGTTGACAGGAACGATTAGCTTTTCCTTTAAAGAAGGTACAATCAAAGGCTTTAATATCAAACACTCCCTATTGCAACCTCAAGCATTAATTGGTACAGCCTTACCTTATGATGACAGAGTAGAAACCAAATTTGGCGATTTGAGTGGAACGTTTAAACTCAAAAATGGCACACTTTATACGGAAGACTTTTTGCTGAAATCAAAACAAGTAGATATAAATGGCAAAGGTAGATTCAGCTTCAGCAACAAAAACCTGCGTTTTGATTTAAACACTACCATTGTCGAACCGAAAAGCAAAAAATTACAATTTCTAAAAGGCATTGTAATTCCATTCCAAATTATTGGTAAACTTAATTCACCAGCGTTATATATAGACAAAGGCATACTCTTAAAACAAGCCAAAAAGAACGCCATCAGCAAAATCAAAGAGAAATTATTTGAAAAATCTCATGTGAACGAAAATATGCAGGATTTTTTGAATGATTTAACGATTGATGATTTGTTGTATAAATAGGAATCAGCAAAACTCTATTATCAGGCAAGCTTATATTGGAGTCCAAAGCTTTATAGCATTGCCCGATTTAGTTAAGCACATTTACGCTCCAAACCTGCCAGGTTTTAAAAACCTGGCAGGTTTTCTAGGTGTATTTTATGCAATCGGTTAACGCCATAGCTTTGGGAGACCAGCCAAAGCTAAAGCTTTGGACTCCAATTATGTAAAACAATTTATAGCGTTACCCGATTTAGTTAAGTACAAACCTGCCAGGTTTTTAAAACCTGGCAGGTTTAATCGCTGTATTTTATACAAACGGGTAGTGCTATATGCTTTACTACTTATATAAAACTTTTTCAAAAGCTGTTTCTACATTTCCTTTTGGTTTTAGCAGAAATTCTGCAAAGGTTAATGAGGATTCTGGAAAAATATCCATTTCTCCTAGTTATAGCTTTATTGCTATTGTTTCCCTTTTTTGGTTTTTGAATCTTTTCAACAAATGCTTGGATTGATTTTTGCTATCATTTTTTTATAGGCATAATCTCCAATTTATTCATCTGGGAGTAATCCGATCGCTTTTACAATGTTTTGATCTTCTTGTAAATCTACTCCGTCTAACTGTTTTCCAATCTTTATTTGGTAGTGCTTCTACAATAAAGCCTTTGATTGCTTGACGTTCTTGCATTAATGCTCGGCTGGCGGTGCAATAGTCGCTTGAATAACTGAATGGGCGTTTGTCTATGCCATTGAAATGTTGATATGCCAAAAACAAATACCTTGATTGCGTGGTTTTTTAGCTAGACGCTATTAAAAAAATAAGCTTGCAGTTTGGTTGGCTAAATGCTGTGTGCCATGAGGCGCGACTATTGCTTGCCATGCAAACAAAAAAATACGATGTGTTCATTGTATTTTGAAAATATACCCAATTCGATAAAAAATCCATATAAAACACAAACTTGGTCAATAATAACTTGAATTGCCATATTTTATATAGTATATTTCAATTTGTTTTTTAATTTAAAGGATCGTATATGCGATTAATTTTGGGAAAAACGCTCCATCCCGAATTCAAGTTAAAATTATGTGTGGAGCATAAATAATGACTTTGAATTAAAAATTGCAATTGTGTTAATAACAATAATTTGGACAGGACAGTTTTTTTAGTATGTTTTACTTTAAAATCAAGTAATTGTCAAAAAATATCCGAACTATTGTTAATAACTGTGTGAAAAATAATGAGTAAGAAGCACTACAACACTCTAGGCAAAGCGTAGTTAACATAACTACACAGATTGCAGTTAAAAACTGATAAAAAAACATGTATTGATTTTTAAAATTAAATAAATCATTAATATAATGATTAATGATTTTTATACACAATGGCAATTTGCTATTTGGGATATATTATTAAAATATAATAAATTCAATTGATTATTTGTTTTTAAATGCAGTGATTAAAAACTTGGATGATTTGAGTTCAATGCAGTTATATTAAAGATAAATAATAAATACTTATGGTAAATTTCTAAAACTCTTTTTTGGGATTAGCTTTGCTTTCCATGTCTAAAGGTAAAGCTTGATTGAAATCTGGATAATAAATGGGGTTCCATATTCTATAATTTTAATTTTGATCATCAAATATAAGGTCTTAAAAATTATGTCAAATCAATATTTGAACGGATATACAATAGTACTTGATCCTTCTGTGTTACTAGATTCAAATGCGTTAGATATTTTTAATACCATTAGGAATGAAATTACTCAATCTGCTCCTTTACAGGTTTCAAAAGAAACCTTGAATCAGGTGAATTCAAACGATAACGCAGGCAAGATTCTTTTGTATTTTCACAATAACAAGAAATTACGCTCGTTTTCAGAAACAAATATTGATTTTATTAAAAAATCAATAGAGTCATATTCAAATAAAACCGTTTTATTGTGTAGTGAAACTAAATTTCAATCCTTAGATAAATCAATAGAGAAAATCAAATCGGATTTATTTTATATTTGTTACTTTAAAAGCATAAACAACATTTTTAAACGTGTTTTTGTGAAAACAAGCGATAATTCTAAAATATGTTCCAATAATGCGGTTAAAGTTGCTAATATTAGTGCATTGTCAAGAAAACGTCCTAAAAAATTTAAACCATCAAGCTGCTTTAATAAGAATGATTTGATAAAAAAAGGTTCACTTATGAAATTAAGTCGAACAGCATCTGAGGGTGATACACTTAAAATGGTAGTCAAAAAACAGAAAATTGTTCTTCAGGAAGAAATCGGAAGAGGTGCAGAAGGCATCATATTTAATACAAATTATGATGATTATGTGTGCAAAATTTATTTAAAAAATCAATTGACTACTGATCGAATTGATAAGCTGAAATTAATGGTTCAAAATTCTAAAATGGTTAAGAATAATGCAATTTGTTGGCCATTAGATATTGTTACGATTGATGGAGTTGGATGTGGCTATATTATGAATCGTGCCACAGGTAATCCCTTGAGTTCTGTATTGAACTATAGATCACTAAAGCGAAATTATGAAAAATGGACTAGAAAAGATTTAGTATGGATAGCCAAAAATGAGATTGAAATAATTAAGTTCTTACATTCTCGTGAGATAATTGTAGGCGATATTCATTTGGAGAATATTTTTATAGATGATTCTACAAAACGAGTTTTTTTCATTGATACCGATAGTTATCAAGTAGAAAATTATGTTTCTCCTGTAGGAATGCCTGATTTTATAGCACCTGAAATTCAAGGAATGCATCTTGATTTTCTTAGAACAAAAGAGCATGAATTATTTGCTGTTGCTATATTAATATTTAAAACATTAATGCCAGGGCAACATCCTTATTCTCGTATTGGTGCGAAAGAGAACACAGCAACAACTCATCAAGGCATCATGGAAGGGGTGTTTCCATATCCTTTCAAGAATAACCCAGAAAATGGTGTTCCACCAGGCAAATGGAACCGTTTATGGTTAGAATTACCAGAGTATATGAAAAGCTTATTCTTTGAGTCTTTCCAAAATAATCACAGACATTCACTTGATGATTGGTATAGTGCTATAAGTCGGTACATGAAGGACTTAAAGGATGGAAACGCCAACAAAGAAATTTTTTTTTAATTAATTAGAAGGTAAAAAGTATTATGAGTGAAGATATTTTTGATCTGGAAAATAAACCAGTTGATAATGATAACCCTACTAAAAGAATGCCAGTCGCATTAGTTTTGGATACAAGTTCTAGCATGTCAAATGACAATAAAATTGATG
The DNA here is from genome assembly GCA_026993485.1 of Thiotrichaceae bacterium. GTDB lineage: Bacteria > Pseudomonadota > Gammaproteobacteria > Beggiatoales > Beggiatoaceae > JAUXCJ01. The sequence continues at coordinate 6,217 of JALWSU010000018.1, forward strand.
AGCTAAACGAAGGCGTTCGTGCGCTAATTGAGGAATTAAAAAACAATGACAGGGCTAGAGATTCGGTTGAAATGTCTATCATTCGTTTTGGTGGAGATGTAAAGGTTGTGGAGACGTTTGGTGAAATTGAGAACATGCAAACACCTCATATGAGTGCCAATGGTGGAACCCCAATGGGAGAAGCGTTCAGTTTGGCACTTCAGATGCTTGAGAAGCGCAAAAAAGAGTACAGGGATAATGGGATCCAATATTTTCAACCAGTTTGTGTTTTGATGACTGATGGTCATGCTACTGATTCCATAGAACAGGCTTCAGCAGATAGTAAGAAATTAATATCACAAGATAAATTAATCGTTATACCGATAGCGATTGGGAACGGTGCAGATATAAACCAGTTATCAAGTTTCAGTAATCTTCCCCCAATGCGTATTACTGAAAACTTTAGTTTTTTAGAGTTTTTCAAGTGGTTATCTGCAAGCATAGGTGGAGCAACAGGTGGTCAAGATTTAGAAAAGATGTTTGAGGAATTGAGTAATTAATTAAGGACTTTGATAATGAGTACTAAAGCTAATCCTTTGTACTCAATAACTCCTATCATTGAAGTGGTAAAATGACATGGAAAATGATGAATTTCGTGAAAATACACCATATAAAAAAGAAGACATAGGCGTTGAGAAAACACATTCTGTTTTTTCTTCCATTAGTACTGCTGTAATAGGAAAAGGGCATATCAGGCAAAATATACCCTGTCAGGATGTTGCACTTCATTACTCTGGTGATGATATTGGAATTGCTATTGTTTGTGATGGTGCTGGTTCTTCAAAATATGGTCTGGAAGCCGCAGAAGAGACTTCAAATCAAGTTAAAGAATATTTTATTAAGCGACAACATGGCACCAAAACGGCCTCTGAAATTCGTGACGAACTTTGCGATACTTTGATTAAATCTCTTTCAAAACTTAAAAAGTTATACAATTGTAATATTCATGACCTTTACTCGACACTTCTATTTGGAGTTTTAGATAGAAAGACGAATGAATACATTATTGGTCATATTGGTGATGGATTGATAGTAGGCTTTGAACTAAGATCTATGCAAATTTTCTCAGAACCAGAAAATGGTGACAGGGCAAATGAAACGTATTTTGTTGCTTATACTGTTGATAAAAAACTTAGGCAGAAACATTTTCGTATCAAGAGAAGACCACTAGGAAATGTTATCGGGTTTGCATTGATGTCAGATGGAACCGCTGAGAGTTATCATATCAAAAATAAATCTCTCAATAGGGAAGGGATTTTTTTAGCCCCTGATATAATGGCTTATTTTGAAAATTTGGATAAGTATCCTGTTAAAACATTTGCACAACAGTTACATGAAACTCTTGAGAAAAGGGTGGCTATAAATACTGACGATGATTGTAGTATCGCTTTGCTAAAGTTAAATAAACCTAAATTGCCATTATTAATCAGTCATACAGAATTGGTAAGAACTAAGGAAGTTGCTGAAAAGCGTATAGAAAAGATTGACGCTCAAGACGCGAAAGTTTCTCAAATTGAAACTAGATTGCGTAATATTGAAACTCGGCTTAATGCATTAGAGAATGAAGTAACCCAGAAAAATACACGGATAGAATCTCAATTTAATCCAATTAAAACTAGATTGCAGAATACCGAAATTCAGCTTCATACTTTAAAGAATGAAGTAACCCAGAAAAACATACGGATAGAATCTCTTGAAACTCAAGTTAAGACTTTGAAACAACAAAAACCTGATGATAACTTTATTAAAAAGGCGATTTCAAAATTACTGGGTTTGAATCGTGATATGGATGTTAAAGCTTACATCAGCAGTTTAGTTAAAGAGGAATTCAAGAAAAATCAAGCTTTGCTTGATTCTAGGGGGAAAGGCTCTAGTCATGTTACTGAAAGCAGAAGCAATATAGCTAAAGAGGAAATCAATCAAAATCAAGCAAAGCTTGAATCGGTGGGGAAAGGCTCTACTCAGTTCACTGAAAGCATAGAGCCGAAAGAAGAACAATCGGAAAAAGGTGTTAGAGCACCAGAATCTATTGATGAATTGATTGGAAAATATTATGCTGCAAATTCAGAGGATTACTTAGAGATTAAGCAAAATTATCAAAAAACTTTTGATGTTTATCTTTCTATTAAAATAAATGGGCAAAGGTCTTATATAGACCCTGATAAAGTAAAATACCAAACAATTGGTGAGAATAAAGCTTCTCTCAAGCTTATTTGTTCCGATGACAAGATAAAGTTGTATGGAACAATGACATTTCTTTCTGACAAGTCATTTAAATTTTTAGGATATTTTTATAGCAACAACAATGAGTGCATCAACTTGGATGAAATTTGTATGAAGCAAGTGTAGGAATTAACTCGTGTGTGTAGTTTGGACTGACAATAGAAAGCCCAACAACAGTCATATAAACCACCATCAATCCCAAAATAAAAACCAAAAATACCCAATCACTACGATTAATAGACTTGTCCGAAAATAAGGATTTGCTACTTGGAGTCCAAAGCTTTAGCTTTGGTTGGTCGCCCAAACGAAGTAAGCGAAGCTAAAGCTAAAGCTTTGGACTCCAAGCAGAAAAAAAGCTTAACTTAATGGCAGTGACGTTCCAGCGTCACTGCCATGGTATTAATGGATGGAGTACAACGAATGGAAAACAACGAATCAAAACCAAATAATTTAGCTCATGATTTATAAAAGGTTTTATTCGTTGTCTGACATTCGCTGTACTCTTATCAGGGCTTAATACTATGGCAGTGACGCTGGAGCGTGGGAACGAGAATGCGTAACATCAGTTAAAGAAATTATTTGAAAAATCTCATACGAAAATATGCAGGATTTTTTGAATGATTTAACGATTGATGATTTGTTGTATAAATAGGAATCAGCGAAACTCTATTAGATGTGTTGCAAAATAAAACCAATGGTTTCCATTGTCTGAACCTTGATTACAAAGGATTATAAGGATTGTAAGGATTGTTTAATCAATCGCTTCTAACCCAATCCTGTAAATCCTTTTAATCCCTTAAAATCAAGGTTCAGACAATGGGTGCAAATTATTTGGCAACAACTCTATTATAATCAAAATCAGAGAAATCACACCAAAATCACAGTTCAGACAACAAAATATCTGAACTGTGATTTATTTGATTAACTGATTAACTTTGATTAAAAAAACAATCAAAATCAGAGAAATCACACCAATCACAAAAATCACAGTTCAGACAACAAAATATCTGAACTGTGATTTATTTGATTAACTGATTAACTTTGATTAAAAAAACAATCAAAATCAAATAAATCACACCAAAATCACAGTTCAGACAACAAAAT
>JALWSU010000019.1 GCA_026993485.1 Thiotrichaceae bacterium
GCTGAACATATACGGAATGAATATGTGTTACGCATTCAAGGCAGAGTGCGCCATCGCCCTGATGGCACTGTTAATCCAGATTTACCTACTGGACAAGTAGAAGTATTGGCGCAGGAAATTGAAATTTTAAATTCCTCCGAAACGCCACCATTTCAATTAGATGATTCCCATGTTGGGGAAGATATTCGCTTGCGTTATCGTTATATTGACTTGCGCCGCCCTATCATGCAGGAGCGTTTACAATTGCGAGCTAAAGTTACTCGATTATTGCGTCACTTTTTGGATGAACAGGACTTTTTGGATATTGAAACGCCTATGCTTACTAAAGCAACTCCTGAAGGCGCACGCGATTATTTAGTTCCAAGTCGTACACATCACGGACAATTTTTTGCATTACCACAGTCGCCACAGTTGTTTAAACAATTGCTGATGATGTCTGGTATGGAACGCTATTATCAAATCGTTCGCTGTTTTCGTGACGAAGATTTAAGAGCTGATAGGCAGCCAGAATTTACCCAATTAGATATTGAAATGTCATTCATTGATGAAACTGTCATTAAAAATTTGATGGAAACAATGATGCGGCATTTATTTAAAGAAGTACTCAATGTAACGCTACCAAATCCTTTTCCAAGCATGAGCTATGATGAAGCGATGCAGCGTTATGGCAGTGATAAACCCGATTTGCGTGTTTCCTTAGAACTGACTGAGGTTAGCGATTTAATGGCTGAGGTTGAATTTAAAGTTTTTGCGAAACCAGCGAATGATCCTGAGGGGCGTGTTGCTGCACTTTGTGTACCGAATGGTAAAGCCTTATCGCGGAAACAAATTGATGATTATACTAGCTTTGTTTCGATTTATGGTGCCAAAGGCTTAGCTTATATTAAGGTTAATGAGATTTCTGCTGGGCGCAAAGGTTTGCAATCTCCGATTTTGAAATTCTTACCTGATGATGTCATTAACGCAATTTTAGAACGGACTCAAGCCGATTCAGGTAGTATTATATTCTTTGGCGCAGATAAGGCTCAGGTTGTCAATGAAGCATTAGGAGCATTGCGTTTAAAAATCGCAGAAGATTTAAACATGGTAGAATCTGGTTGGAAACCGTTATGGATTGTCGATTATCCAATGTTTCAATGGGATGATAAGGAAAAACGTTGGCATTCTTTGCATCATCCGTTTACGGCACCAAATGTAGCAGATATAGAATCCGATCCAAAGGCTTGTTTATCGCGTGCTTATGATATGGTATTGAATGGTAACGAAATTGGTGGCGGTTCCATTCGTATTCATGATCCAGAAATGCAATCAGCAGTATTTCGCGTCTTAGGAATCACAACCGAAGAAGCCCAAGAGAAATTTGGCTTTTTGTTAGATGCGCTTAAACATGGATGCCCGCCACATGGTGGCATAGCTTTTGGTTTAGATCGTTTAGTAATGCTGATGAGTGGCGCAAGTTCGATTCGTGATGTAATAGCGTTTCCAAAAACGCAAACAGCAAGCTGTTTATTAACTGCTGCACCTTCTCCAGCAAGTCCAGCACAATTGCGTGAGTTGCATATTCGTGTGCGTAGTGAGAAGTTAGAATAAGCCTTAAAATCAGACCTCCGAGGTTTTAAAAACCTCGGAGGTCTTTGAAACTCCAACAGAAATTAAACCTGACAGGTTTTTAAAACCTGTCAGGTTTTTCTTAACTTAATGGCAGTGTAGTGGTGCGTGAGATCAAACCTGAAAATGGCGGAGAGGGCGGGATTCGAACCCGCGTGCCCCGAGGGACCAACCGATTTCGAGTCGGTGCCGTTATGACCGCTTCGGTACCTCTCCTAAAGATAGGGTAAGAGTGATAATCATCATACCCTATCGTTATCTAAAAAACAAGCAATTGTTAGCTAGATTATAATGGATTATAACCCGGCAATTTAGTTAAATCCACCTCTTGAATTTGTTCAGGTATCAAAAATCTTTTCGCATAATTTAAATAGACTTTTTGATGAATAAATACATCAAATAAATCAGGATCGATATGATTATTTAATTTCATTTTACCTAAAATATTTAAAGCTTTAGGTATAGACATTACTGGCTTATATGGCCGATCTTGTGCTGTCAATGCTTCAAAAATATCCGCAATTCCCATGATTCTAGCAGGTATAGACATTTGTTCACGCTTCAACCCCTTGGGATAACCTGTACCATCCATACGTTCATGATGTCCGCCAGCATATTCTGGCACATTTTGCAAATATTTAGGATAAGGCAAAGCTTCAAGCATCTTGATAGTAGCGACAATGTGATTATTGATGATTTGACGTTCTTCAGGTGTCAAAGTACCTTTGCTAATTTGGAGGTTATAAATTTCGTTATCTGATAAAAAATTCTTTTCCTCTTCTTGTTTCTGCCCAGTTGCACTTCTCCAACGACGCTTACTAATAGCTAACACCCGTTGTTTTAATTCGTCTGACATAAACTCTCCACCCTTATTACAATGGTGAAGAAATTCACTTTCTGCATTCAAGATTTTAACTTGTTCTGCTAATTTGTTCTCTAAAGCTTCTGCATCCAGCCTGTCACCCAATTGCTCGCGTAATAAGGCAATTTCAGCATCACGTTTCAACACCTCAAAACGGGTATCTATCAATTCAATCCGATCAAAAATTGTTTGAAGTTTAGTTGCTTTATCAAGAACATATTCTGGTGTTGTAATTTTACCACAATCATGGAGTAAACTAGCGACTTTTAATTCATAAAAATCCGCTTGAGTCATTTTAAAATCTTTCAAAGGGCCTCTGTCTATTTTGGAAGCTGCCTCTGCTAACATTAGGGTCAGTTCAGGGACACGCCGACAGTGTTCACCGTTATAAGGAGATTTTTCGTCAAGTGCCTTAGCGATTAATTGGATAAATCCGTCGAATAACAGCCGTTGTGCTTCCAATAAACGCTTATTAGCCAAAGCAACTGCTGCTTGTGATGCCAATGATTCGACTAATTCTTGTTCCAAATCGTCAAAAACAGTAATTTCCCCCGTTAATGGATCTTTAGCATTAATTAATTGTAAAACCCCAATGAGTTCGCCATCATGATCTTTCATTGGTACAGTTAGAAACGACTTAGAATGATAATGCATTTCTTGATCAAATTTTCGCATCCCAGAAAATTCAAATTCGGTATTGCTATAAGCATCTGGAATATTAATAGTTTCACCACGAACAGCTGCACATACTGCGACAATACTCAAATTCGGTTCACCATTTTCGTTATACATAGGTAATAATGGCAGATCATCCAGTGAATTAGAAGTACCCCCTCGATGGAGATTTAGACTATCATTCAGCATGATTTCAAATTTTAGCTGATTATCATCTGTACGAAAATATAAAGTGCCACCGTCTGCAAAGGCAAGATTTTTCGCCTCTTTCAGTATCATTTCCTGTAATTGCGTGCAATCCTTTTCTCTTGAAAGCGCAATTCCGATATTATTTAAAGCTTTTAGACGTGAAAATAAGTCGATATTTTCTGGAGTCATTTAACTTCACCTATTCGCAGCTTGTAAGGTATTTTCTAATAAACAGGCGACTGTCATTGGGCCAACTCCGCCCGGAACTGGTGTAATCCAACTAGCGTTTTTGGCAACAGCCTCGAAATCTACATCTCCCACCAAACGCCCATCATCAAGCCGATTCATACCAACATCAATAATAATCGCCCCTGGCTTAATCCAATCTCCAGCGATAAATCGGGGTTTACCAACGGCAGCAACGACAATATCGGCAGTTCGTACTTTTGCGGGCAAATCGCGGGTACGGCTATGACAAACTGTAATGGTACAACCTGCGGCTAATAATTCTAATGCCATTGGACGGCCTACAATATTTGATTGTCCAATTATCACAGCATCTAAACCTGCTAGTTCTATACCAGTTTGCGCTAACAAAGTCATCACTCCCTTGGGCGTACAGGAACGCAATTTTGGTAATCGCAAGGCCAATCGTCCCACATTATAGGGATGAAATCCATCAACATCTTTATGTGGAACAATACGTTCAATCACTAATTCACTATCAATATGAGCAGGTAAAGGTAATTGTACCAAAATCCCATCAATATCATTGTCTTCATTTAATTTATCTAGCAAATTCAAGAGTTCTGCTTGAGAGGTATTTGCTTTTAAATCATAGGCTTTAGAAATTATACCCACTTCAGCACAAGCATTGCGTTTATGGCGTACATAAACTTGTGAAGCTGGATTATCGCCAACAAGGATGACTGCTAAACCAGGTGGGCGTATTCCTTGATTAATACGCGCTTGAACTTGTTGTTTGAGGCTAAGGCGTAATTCCTTAGCAATTGCTTTACCATCTAATATTTTTGCTGTCATTTTTTGTAAGTTTATTTCACTTTATTACTTGTGTTTGCCATTTTCCGTGAGAATAATATTCTAGTGGCTGATATTGCGTTTTATAGCTCATTTTTTGACAATCCTGAATCCAAAAGCCCAAATAAAGATTCTCTAAATTCAAATGTTTTGCTGCTTCTATTTGCCATAAAATAGCATAAACTCCTAAACTACGCACCGAATAATCGGGATCAAAAAAGGTGTACACTGCTGATAGCCCTGTTTTTAAGCGATCAACTACAGCAATAGCCAATAATTGTTCATCCAAACGGAACTCATAAAATACTGTTCTTGACCAATTACTAGTCAAAAAGTCTATATAACTCTCTGGAGTTGGATTATCCATCCCCCCGCCCTCGTGACGACTGTTCAGGTAGCGGCAATAAAGATCAAAATGTTCCGAATTAAATCTTGGGGCAACTGGTGATACGGTTAAATCCTGATTTTTTCGCCATACACGCCGCTGACTACGACGAGGCACAAACTTTTGCACTGGAATACGCACCGATAAACACTCGTTACAATTTGGACAATCATGGCGATAAATATGATGCCCACTTCGTCTAAAACCGTATAAAGATAAATTATCATATACTGCAACTCTGTCAGGCAAATTTGGATCTACAAATACCGTTCTTGCCAAACGATCATCTAAATAAGTACATTCATGGGGTGGTGTTGGATACAATTGTATTTTCTTGCTCATGCTACTTAATCCTTTACGCTATTCTTCAATTCAATCAAATTGCCACTTTCCTTGACGTCCGGGTAATTCACAGAAACGATCCAATAAAGCGCGAAATTTCGAGCGTGGAATCGTTATTGCACCTAAGCTTCTCAAATGTTGGCTATCTATTTGACAATCAATTAATTCATATCCCCAAGCTTGTAATTGCCAAACAAAATGTGCAAAAGCGACTTTCGAGGCATCAGTCATGAAGCTAAACATAGATTCACCAAAAAAAACCTTGCCCAAACTTACGCCATATAATCCGCCGACGAGTTCCCCTTGATGCCAACATTCAACAGAATGTGCTAAGCCAAGTTGATGTAATTCAGTATAAGCATCCTGCATGTCTTCATTAATCCAAGTACCACTCTCAGTTCTCCTCGGAGCAGCACAAGCCTCAATGACGGCTCGAAAACTCTCATCCATTGTTAGTGTAAATTTACCTTTACGAATGGTTTTCCGTAAACTTCGTGACACTCGCAAATTGTCTGGGAATAATACCAATCGTTGAGCAGGAGACCACCATAAAATTGGTTCTTTTTCATTATACCAAGGAAAAATCCCTCGACGATACGCTACTCTCAAACGATTAACCGTTAAATCACCACCAACAGCTAATAAGCCATCAGGAAATTCTAAAGCCGAATTTAAAGGCGGAAAATCGTCTGGATTTGCATAGGGAGGAATAATGTAGGGTAGTTGTTGCATAGTTTAACCGAATTCAAACGTTTTTTAATTTCCGCACTATCAGCACATTCAAAAAACAGTTCTATCGCTTCCTTGAGATTAAGACGCGCTTTTTCAAAACTATTTCCTTGACTGGCAATGTCAAGTTCTGGACACAAGGCAACATAATCATCACCCTCTTTTTCAATCAGCACGGTAAATTTTTTCAAATGTTGATGAGAATTTATATGTATAATCTTTTCTTGTGCTTTTTGGATATTAACTATTTTTGACATATTTTTATCCTAGGAGTCTGTCTGACTTAATCACCTCGAAAGTTATACTCAATACATTCACAAATTTAGCTTATAGATTTGTCGAGCTTGGAGTGCAAGGTAACCTTGTACTCCAGTTCTTCGTATTAAAAAACCACCTTGATCAATTAATACCACCTCCGCCTTGGGCTTTAGCCCAAGGCGGAAATTCACTACAAGGATGTTATATAAACAAGGATAAGTCAAAATTGTTGCTTTTTGCCTTTGACTTTATCCCTGCTTATATAACATCCCTGTAGTTATTTGACTGGTTATGGCTTAGAGCTTTTCTTTAAGTCAGACATACTCCTAGAGTAAATATCTACAATTTTTATTGGCTTTTTGCACTACCTCAAATGATTCAAACGCTCAACGACTTCCTCCCAATCAACCGCCTCAGTAAAATGACACCAAGACAAGCGCAAAGCACCTTGTATATTTTCATCAGCTAACCCCATTGCCTTGAGTACATGGCTAGGCGTATAACTAGAAGAAGTGCAAGCCGAACCATTAGAAATCGCAACAATCCCCTTTAAAGCCAACATCGCCGCCTCAGAATCTACCCCAGCTATCGAAAAATTAATCACATGCGGTAAACAACGCTCTAAATCACCATGAATAACTGGCTTTAAAGGAGCTAAAGCCTTTAAAAGCTGCTCACGAAAAACCCGACAAAATTTAGCCCTTTCTTCAGAATGTTTTAAAGCCAGTGCTGCTGCCACGCCAAATCCAACAATTAAAGGCACTGCTAAAGTACCCGGTCTTAATTTCCGCTCTTGCCCGCCACCATACATCAAAGGTTTAAGTGGCACTCTCTTAGAGCCACGACGACGCATAATCAACGCACCAATCCCTTTAGGACCATAAATTTTATGAGCACTAGCACTAATCATATCAATACGTGGATTGCGAAGCGTCGTAATTTCTTTACCAAAACCTTGTGCAGCATCAACATGAAACAAAGCCTCATGCTCGGCAAGCAGCTCCGCAATCTCCGCAATAGGTTGAATAACCCCAGTTTCATTATTAACGTGCATTACAGAAACAAGTAAAGTATCCTCTCGAATCGCCTCTTGTATTACAGATGGCTCAACCCAACCAGCTTTATTTGGTGGTACTAGCGTTACCTCAAAGCCCAATTTTTCCATTTCTATTAATGGCTCAAGTACCGCTTTATGCTCAATTTGGGTACTGACAATATGTTTTTTAGTTGTTTTATTATAGTCTCTTAATCCTAGAATCGCTAAATTATTACTCTCAGTTGCCCCGCTGGTAAAAATCACCTCTTCACGCTTAGCTGCTAATATTTCAGCGATTTGATCTCGTGCCTTTTGCACAGCTTTTTTAGCCCGTGCGCCAAATTCGTGAGTACGGCTGCCTGCATTACCAAATTCGGTTGTCATATATTTCCAAACCGCATCACGCACCTCAATTTCCATTGGTGTTGTGGCATTGCAATCCAGATAGATTGTCATATTTTAACCTTAATTATGCTTGATTAATTCTCAATATAATCATAAAATTTTTAAATTCTTTATATTCACTAGTTCGGACAGTTTGTTGATTTTATCAGTACGCTACGCTTACTTCGTTTCGACTATAGGAGAAATCTTGAATTATCAAGCTGTTAAGATTTATCAAGATTTCTCCTGAGGTTGAAACCGAAATTACAAATATATTTTTAGTTAAAAAATCAATATTTTATAACAAATGTCCTAACTATTGTATTGTATATTAACAAACTGGAGAAACAATGAAAAAACTCAAATTCTACACAGCTTTGCTCATATCCATGTCAATAGGCACAGCATTTGCCGGCGAAGGTTTGCTGGCTTTAACAACTGTTCCCCAAGATGCCGAGATTTATGTTGATTGTCAACTAAAGGCTCAAACTACCCCTGTGATACTACCCTTAACTTCTGGCAATCACCAGATTGATATAAAAAAGAATGGACAAGAAGTCAGATTCAATCTGTTAATGACAGATGGAGCAGTCATCTCCAAAAAATTGGTATTGATTGATTCCCCACCATCATTGTTTTTTAAGGGAAAAAAAGTCAGCATCTCTGAAATTAGTGATCCCAAGCGGGACAGTTTTGAAACTGAAGCAGCATTTAAAGCACGTCGCAAAGACTTATTAGAAAACCGTGAAGCCTTGATTAAAGCGTTTAATCAAGCTGTGCAACAACATGATTTAAATTATCAAGCTGGCGTGGCTTATTTAGATAAACAAGCCTATGACATTAAGAGCAAGATATTTCCAGTCCATATAGAATGGAAAGCTTGGGCAAAAGTTTTTGATTTACCTACCAAAAGCTACATATTTGCCACAGTAGATCAGGCAAAAGCCTTGTGGCAAGAAGGGCAAGAAAAACCCGTTTTTATATTTTTATCTTATAAAGATAATCAAATTAAAGCCAGTAAATTTATGTTGACAGGCATAGATAAAAAATGGCCAATTGTCAATACCTTTCGTGATAATTTGCCAAATAAGCAATTTGGCCCCAAAATGGTAATTATTCCCGCTGGTAACTTTCTAATGGGAGATATTCAAGGTGCTGGTTATCAAAACGAGCAGCCTGTGCATCAAGTTTCAGTCGGCAGTTTTGCAATCAGTGCGTATGAAATCACTTTTGCTGACTATGATCTATTTACCCAAGCGACAGGGCGTGAACCGCTAAATGATCAAGGTTGGGGACGCGACAACCGCCCCGTAATTAATGTTTCTTGGGATGAAGCCACTGCTTATGTCGAATGGTTAAGCGAACAAACTGGACAAAATTACCGTTTACCAACAGAAGCCGAATGGGAATATGCCGCAAGAGCAGGCACAACAACTCAATATTGGTGGGGTAATGAGATTGGTACTGATAAAGCCAATTGTGCTAACTGCGACGAGCAATGGGATTATACCGCACCGATTGGTTCTTTTGCGCCAAATCCGTTTGGTTTATATGATACAGCGGGGAATGTCAGAGAATGGACATGTTCCGCATATGAAAAAGAATATAAAGGCAAAGAATTGCGCTGTGCCAGTGCCAATGAAGAGACTCAGCTTCGAGTAGTTCGCGGCGGCTCATGGTATAACTGGCCAAGACAATTGCGATCCGCTGATCGTAGTTGGAAAGCTGCTGATATTCGAGTTAATAATGTTGGATTTAGAATAGTTAGACGCTAAGCTATAAGGAAAGCCTAAACCTCCGAGGTTTTGAAAACCTCGGAGGTTTTTTTTCTATAAGCTAATGATCTAAAAAGCCTAAACCTCCGAGGTTTTGAAAACCTCGGAGGTTTTTTTTCTATAAGCTAATGATCTAAAAGGAAAGCCTAAACCTCCGAGGTTTTGAAAACCTCGGAGGTTTTTTTTCTATAAGCTAATGATCTAAAAGGAAAGCCTAAACCTCCGAGGTTTTGAAAACCTCGGAGGTTTTTTTTTCTATAAGCT
>JALWSU010000020.1 GCA_026993485.1 Thiotrichaceae bacterium
CCTATAGGAGGATATATGGAATGGCAACAAGTATGTGCAGAACCTAATCTGCAAAATTTACCCTACCACATAGAACTAAATAAGCAAGGGCAATTAATTATGAGTCCAGCTAGTATAAAACATGTTTTTTATCAAGGAGAAATAATAACTATTTTAAATCAGATACTAACGACAGGAAAAGTGGTTCCAGAATTTCCAGTAGAAACTAGTGATGGTACTAAAGTAGTTGATGTTGCATGGTTAACCAAACAACAAGTTGAATTAGTTAAAGAAAAAATTTCATCTTCGATTGCTCCTTTAATCTGTATTGAAGTACTTTCGCTAAGTAATACCAATAAAGAAATGATGCAAAAAAAGAAATTATATTTTGAAAAAGGTGCTAAAGAATTTTGGCTATGTGATGAAAATGGTTTAATCAGCTTTTATAATCAAAAACGGAAATTAAAGCGTTCACAATTGGCTCCTGAGTTTCCACAACAAATTGAAATTTAAGCTAAGTAGGTGTTTGAATGAAAATTCTTATTATAGGGTGTAATGGGCAGGTTGGTTGGGAATTGCAAAGGGCATTGATGCCTTTAGGAACTAGAATAGTATTGAATAGTTCTAATCTGAATTTGGTGAATCCAGATGCTATTCGTAAGACAATTCAGGATATTAAACCGAATGTGATTGTTAATGCTGCGGCTTATACTGCGGTTGATAAAGCTGAAAGTGAGCCAGAATTAGCTATGCAAATTAATGGTGTAGCTCCTGGCGTTATGGCGGAAGAGGCGAAACTTATAAAGGCGTTGTTAATTCATTATTCTACTGATTATGTGTTTGATGGTACAAAATCATCTGCATACAATGAAGAGGATGCGCCTAATCCTATTAATAGTTATGGACGTAGTAAGTTGGCGGGTGAGCAGGCTATACAGGCTGTTGATGTTAATTATGTTATTTTAAGGACTTCTTGGGTTTATAGCCAACGTGGTAGTAATTTTTTATTGACTATGTTGCGTTTAATGCAAGAAAAAGAAACGCTACGGGTTATTGATGATCAAATCGGTTGTCCAACTTGGGCAAGATTGATAGCTGAAAGTACAGCACAGATTATAACTAAGGTTGGTTATGAGCAGAAATATGGGGAGTTTGAATCGGGACTTTATCATTTGAGTTCAGCAGGGGAAACTAGTTGGTATGGATTTGCTGTTAAGATTGCAGAACTAGCAGAAGAACTGGGGAAATCGTTAAGAATTTGTGATATAGTTCCGATAACTACAAAAGAATACCCAACGCCTGCGGTAAGACCAATGAATTCTAGGCTGTCAACAGTTGCCTTAACGGAGCGTTTTTCGTTAAAAATGCCTAGTTGGGATGAGGCTTTGAGTTTGTGTTTGTGTTTAGATGGGCTTAAATGAATATTTCTATACCTATAGAGTAACTAAAATGCAATTAACTACCCTAAAAACCAAAATCCAAAATGGAGAAGATAGCTACACCCAGTTCAAAGTTAATATAACCAATAGTGATAAACTAGCCGAAGAGCTAGTAGCATTTTCAAATGCAAGAGGGGGAGTGTTAATAATTGGAGTTGATGATAATGGTGTAATTGTTGGACTGGAAGATAAAGATATTAGGCGAATTAATCAGCTGATTGGTAATGTTATTAATGATAATGTAACTCCACCTATCTATCCTCTAGTGACTATAGAGAATATAGAAGATAAAAAAATCTTGGTTATTGAAATTGAAGAGGGAGTTAGTAAACCATATTCTACTAACAAAGGGATTTACCTGACAAAAGCTGGTAGCGATAAACGAAAGGTATCTCCAGATGAGTTAAGGCGATTGTTTGCACAATCCAAAAAATTATATGCTGATGAGGAGATACTACCACAAACGGATATAACGGATATAAATATAGAATTATTTTATCAATTTGTGGCAAATGAGGATAGGGATATATATGAGGGGTTAAAAAGTGGTGATTTAAAATTGGAAACCATACTTAACAATTATAATATTATGAATGGTTCTCACCTGACATTGGCAGGTAATCTTATCTTTGGAATGATGCCACAAAAATTTAGCCCATCATTTTATATTGATTGTATCTATATTATAGGAGATGATATTTCATCTAATCATTATTTATCCGAACAAAGGCTCAAAGGAACTTTTAAAACCCTCTATGAAGATAGTCGCAGGTTCATTATTAGTCAATTGAAACACTATCAAGTTGAAGATGATTTTAATAGCAATGGAAAACTAGAGATTGATGAGGTAGTTTTAAATGAACTGATTATTAATGCTTTGATTCATCGAGATTACCACATCAATGCTCCAATCAAAATTGTTATGTTTGATGATCGAGTTGAGATTATAAATCCTGGAAAATTAACTAATTCTTTAACTGTTGAGAAAATTAAACTAGGTATTTCTATACATAGAAACCCTATTCTAAACTCTATTGCTAGGTATGTTTTAAACTATAGTGGTAGAGGTAGTGGGATAAAAAGGGTATTGCGAACTAATCCTAATGTCGAATTGATTAATGATATAGATAAAGAAGAATTTAGGTGTATTATTCCAAGATTGTTGTCTGCCTAGTAAATATGGTTTCCATTGTCTGAACCTTGATTACAAAGGATTATAAGGATTGTAAGGATTGTTTAATCAATCGGTTCTAACCACCATCCTGTAAATCCTTTAAATCCTTTAAAATCAAGGTTCAGACAATGGGTGCAAATTATTTGGTAACAGCTATATTAATAATGCGGGTTAGATTATAAGTGGTTTTTGAAAAATCAGGTAATTTTTAGGTGATTAAAAGCAGTATAAATATGAATTCATTATAATTGGAATATCATCATGATTTTCAAAATTGGATTAATCAGCACATTAAATTTTTAAAAACTAGGCAATTTAATAAACTTGATGTTGTGCATTTAGTTGAAGAACTAGAGGATATGGGTAAAAGTAATATCAGGGAGTTAGAAAGTAGATTTGTGATTTTAATTGCACATTTATTAAAATGGCAATTTCAACCTGATAACCAAAGCAGTATTTGGAGAGGTTTTATTAGTGAGCAACGGGTTCAATTGTTACGTTTGTTAAAGAAAGTACCCAGCTTGAAACGTCATTTAGCCAATGCTGTGATGGATGCATATCCAGATGCAGTTTTTCTTGCTAGTGATGAAACTGGTTTGCCTGAAAATGTTTTTCCACAAAGCTGTTCTTATACGATTGAGCAATTATTGGATAAAACTTTTTATCCAGATTCTGAATAATAAGGTGGCTGAACGGCTTTGATTCTTTCTTGCTATCTTTGTAGTTATTTTTTTCAACAATTAATTTTAATAAACCATGTTTGAAATTTTTAGTGCTGGCGGTTGGATTATGTGGCCTATTTTACTTTGCTCCATAATTGCAACTGCTATTATTATTGAACGTTTTTGGACTTTACAAAAAAAATACATTATCCCAAAAGATTTAGTGCCACAAATTTGGCAATGGATTCAGGAGGATGATTTAGATAGAAATCAATTGGCGGTTTTGCGTCAGAATTCTCCTTTGGGGGAGATTTTAGCTGCGGCTTTGGCTAATCGAAATCATAGTCGTGAAGTCATGAAAGCTAGTGTTGAGGAGGCTAGTAGTCATGTTTTACATAAATTGGAAAAATATTTAAATACTTTGGGTACGATTGCTGAGGTTGCTCCGTTGTTAGGTTTATTAGGTACTGTTACTGGTATGATTGGTATGTTTGCTGCGGTTGGTGAAGTCGGTTTGGGTAATCCTAGAGTGTTATCAGGTGGGCTTTCTGAAGCTTTGATTACTACGGCTTCGGGTTTGTCTGTTGCTATTCCTGCTTTGATCTTTTATCGATATTTTCGGGGGGTTGTCGATGAGCTGGTTTTGACTATGGAACAAGAGGCTTTGAAAATTGTCGATGTTTTACATGGTGAGCGTGAGCAAGAATTATGAAATATCGTCGCCAAGATCATAAAAATCCAAGAGTTAATTTAACGCCGTTGATTGATACGGTTTTTTTGTTGCTGATTTTCTTTATGATGACTACTACTTTTAATAAGGAGTCACAGTTGAGTATTAATTTACCTGAGGTTGCTGGTGAGCAGCCTGTTGAGCAGCAAAAACCGATTAGAATAATTATCAATGCTAATGGCAATTATGCTCTTAATGATATTGAACATAGTTTAATTAATAGCAAATTGGATACTCTTGAACGGGCTTTGGGTAAATTAATTAAGAATCAGTCGGATTTGCCTTTGTTAATTAGTGCTGATGAACAGGCTCCACATTATGCTGTGATGAGAGCTATGGAGGCGGCTCGTAATTTGGGAATAACTCGGATTAGTTTTGAGGCTCAGCAACGGGTTGATGATGAATGAAATTTATCGAAAGTCTTTGGTATGGAAAACATCCAGTTAGATTTTTCCTTGCTCCGTTATCGTGGCTGTTTTGTGTTATTGTTTTGTTACGCCGATTAGCTTATCAGTATAATTTTTTTAAGTCTTATCAGGCTGCTATACCAATTATTGTTGTTGGTAATATCACAGTTGGTGGAACTGGTAAAACTCCTTTAGTTGCATGGATAGTAAAATACTTGAAGAAACAAGGATTTAATCCTGGAATTATTAGTAGAGGTTATGGGGGGGAAGCTGAGAAATGGCCACAAGAGGTAGTTCCAAATAGCAATCCGCGTTTGGTTGGCGATGAGCCTGTGTTATTAGCACGACAATGTGGTTGTCCAGTTGTTGTTGCGCCTAAACGTGCTTTGGCTGTGGAAAGCTTGTTAAAAAATCATAATTGTAATGTTATTATCAGCGATGATGGTTTACAACATTATGCTTTGCAACGAGATGTAGAATTTGTTGTAGTAGATGGAATGCGTGGTTTTGGTAATCAATATTGTTTGCCTGCTGGGCCTTTGCGTGAGCCTGTTAGCCGTTTAAAGACTGTTGATTTTATTGTTACAACTGGTGAGACTATGCAGTATGTGATTAAACCATTGCGTGGAGTTCGTAATAATAAGCAATCACAAGATTTGGCTAAATTGCGCGGACAAATTGTACATGCTGTAGCAGGAATAGGTAATCCGACACGATTTTTTCGTATTTTGCGTGAGTATGGTTTAAAATTACATTGCCATGAGTGGCCAGATCATCATATTTATCGTCGTTATGATATTGAATTTAATGATGATTTACCAGTTATTATGACGGAGAAAGATGCGGTAAAATGTCAAAATTTTGCTGGTTCTCAGCATTGGTATTTACCCATTGAGGCGCAATTACCTAAGTCTTATGGTGAGCGTTTATTAAACAAACTTGAAAAAAATCAATAACGGATAAAAAATGGATAGAAGATTACTTGATATTTTAGTTTGCCCCATAACTAAGGGTAAATTGATTTATGATAAAAAAAACCAGGAGTTAATTAGCAAAGGCGCACGCTTAGCTTATCCGATTCGTGATGATATTCCTGTAATGTTGCCCGATGATGCGCGTCATTTAAGTTTAGAAGATTTGGAAAAATTTAAATAGTTTCAGTAAGTTAAATATATGATCAAAGTTTTATTTGTCTGCATGGGTAATATTTGCCGCTCCCCCACAGCAGAGGGGGTATTTAAACACTTAGTGGAAAAAGCTGGATTGAGCGATCAAATCTACATTGATTCAGCCGGAACACATAGTTATCATATTGGACATCCGCCTGATTCACGTTCACAAGCGGCTGCGCTAAGACGTGGTATTGATCTTAGTGACTTACGCGCTCGTAAAGTTAAGCCGAAAGATTTTGCTGAATTTGACTATGTATTAGCTATGGATCGGGATAATTACCGAGATTTACAGTCTATATGTCCGCCAAATCAGGCTGATAAATTGCATTTGTTCTTAGAATTTGCACCAAATTTAGACACACGCGAAGTTCCCGATCCTTACTATGGTAGGGGACAAGAAGGCTTTGAGCATGTACTTGATTTGATCGAAGCTGCAAGCCAAGGGCTATTAGCTGATATACGTCAACGGCTTAGTTCCTAGCACGATAGGTAATACGCCCTTTGCTTAAATCATAAGGTGTCAATTGTACTGTAACTTTATCACCCGTTAAGATGCGGATATAATGTTTACGCATCCGCCCAGAAATATGGGCGGTTACAATATGACCATTTTCTAATTCAACTCTAAACATTGTATTAGGCAAGGTTTCTATAACTTTGCCTTGCATTTCAATACTTTCTTCTTTTGCCATATAGTTCTCTTTTAATCAAATAATCCATTAAGATAATAATTTGTAAATACTAGCCTCTCGTTCCCAAGCCTCAAAGGGCAACCGATTGCCCCTATATGAGCGGGGGCAATCCCTTGTGGTTGCCCTTTGAGGCTTGGGAACGAGGATAATAACAAGGATAATAAAAATTTAAAGTTATTATTGCATGACTTTAGTAAAAGTACAACTCAATGAGAATTAAACCCAACCAACTAAATCAACATCTCAACCGACAAGGATTAGCTCCTCTGTATTTTTTAACTGGTGATGAGCCATTACAAATGATGGAGTCTGCGGATAGCATACGGCAATTTGCTCGTAAACAAGGATTTATAGAACGCATAATTTTTACTGTAGAACTTGGCTTTAATTGGGAGAGCTTAAATCAGGAAGCTGAAAACCTGTCTTTGTTTGCAAATAAACGCATTTTGGAACTTAGGTTAGGTAATAAATTACCAGGTAAGGAAGGTACTAAGGCATTAATTGATTATACTAATAATTTGCCCCGCGACACAATTTTATTAATCACTGCTGATAAAATCGAAGCTAGTAAGCAAAAAGCTAAATGGTTTAAAGTACTTGATGAGCGGGGTATTATCGTACAAATTTGGCCTTTAAATAGAGCCGAATTACCTAAATGGATAAACCAACGCCTTAAATCTTATAAATTACAAGCTACCCCAGAAGCTATTAATATAATTGCTGAACGCTCTGAAGGACATTTATTAGCGTGTTCTCAGGAGATTGAAAAATTGTACTTATTATATGGTTCGGGACAAATTGATATAGCGCAAATTTTTGAGGCTGTTACAGATAGTGCTAGATTTCAGGTTTTTGATTGGGTGGATACGGTATTGATAGGTAATGTGCAGCGATGTGTTCGCCAATTGCAGAGATTAAAAACTGAAGGCATTGAGGCGATTTTAGTGAATTGGGCATTAAATCGAGAAATCCGCAATTTATACCATATAACTAATGCAATTAAATCTGGACAAAGTCAGCAACAAGTTTTTAAAAATTATCGCATTTGGGCAATGCGCCAAGCTGCGATTGCTCATGCTGTAAATAAACATAAAAATCCCCGCCAATGGCAAAAATTTCTACAACAAACCGTAGAAATAGAGCAAATAATTAAAGGTGTCAAGACGGGAAATGTTTGGGATGAACTACAACTATTGGGGTTACGAGTTGCAGGAGTTAAGTTATTTTAAAATCAATTTGTTACATTTGCATCCTTGCCATTAAGAGTTCTTCTACGCCATTATTTAAAAAATTACGAATACTTTCAGGATTACTAGGATCAATATAATTAGCCTTATCATCAAGTCGCGCTTCAGGAGGAAGTGCATTTATCAATGAACGAAATTCTTTACTTAATGCTTGTAAGCCTTTAGTTTCTTTAGGTAAAGTTTCTAAAAACTCCTTTAAAACGTCTAAAGCTCCCTCATCTGCTTCAGTTTTAGCATTTAAGGGACGAGTTTGTAACTTAATTTTTTCTACCCAGACATTACCTAATCCAACATCTGTGGCAGTAGCGCGAATTTCATTAATCCACCGCTCGGAATAGCTATGCAATTCATTATGAATTGAAGTAGCACCCTCAAGAATAAAACGTAAAGCTAAAGTTCTACCATCCGCTTGTTTTAATTTCTCAGTCACCAGTTCACGCACTTCAATAAGCAAATCCTCTGCTTGAGTAATCTGACTTAGATTTAATTTACAAATTTCCCAGCGAAATACATCAACTGGAATTTGAGACACGGAAGTTTGTCCTTTATCTATATTAACTAAAACACAACCTTTACTCCCTGTTTCACGAGCATGTCGCCCTTGTAAATTACCCGAAAAAACTACCCAAGGTTGTTCATGGAGAATTTCATGCTTATGAACATGCCCTAAAGCCCAATAATCATAACCATGTGAGAGCAAACTTGGCATAGTACAAGGGGCATAATTGGCATGTCCTGGACGACCATTTAAAGAAGTATGCAATAAACCAATATTAAAATAACCAGAAATGGCATTCGGATAGCTTGCACTAATATCTTCAGTAACAGATTGATTAGCAAAGCTTTGTCCATGTATGGCTACGCCTAAATGCTCCAAGATTTTCGTTTCAGGTTGCTCCTGACTGAACTCAGTTACATTATCAGGTAAGCGTAACTGTTTGGTAATACGATTTCCTGCGTCGTGATTACCCAAAACTAGAAAAACGGGAATTTCCGCCTCACGCAAACGACTCATTTGCTGATTAAAAAATAGCCCAGTATTATAATCTTTCCAATCGACATCATATAAATCGCCAGCGAGTAAGACAAAATCTACTGCCTCAGAACAGGCAAAATCAATTAAATTAATAAAAGCTCGCCGTGTAGCACTTAGGATTTGCTCAACAGGTGCGCCATCATAACGTCGGAGTCCACGAAGGGGACTATCTAAGTGAATATCAGCAGCATGAAGAAATTTCATAGTTTATAGGACTTACGCATTGATAGATAATCTGTTAGATGTTAAATAACTTATGTTACGCACTCCATTTCAGAAACTAGGGCAACCACAAGGGATTGCCCTTACTTAAACAGTCTAACGAACTACTCACTCAACCACAAATACCAACGGTTCGGAACTAGATACAACAGTTCCATCAGTCAAAACATAAGCTGCATACCAGCGATATTCTCCCCGCTGTTCTAAAACTCCCAGAGAAATAGTTTCCTCAATTTTGGCTGGTAACTCTTTATAAGTACGAGTTGCTGGTGGCAATTTGTCTGTAGCTGTTACCTCATCAGCAGCGAAAGATAAAACAGACCAGCAGCTTAGAACGAATAGTGTAAATATCGTTTTAAGAAAAGAATGGGAGTTATTCAGAATAAAGTTAAATTTTTTCATGGTATTAGCCTTTGGTTGTCGAGTTTATCGTTATACCAAATGGTAAGTTGTCTTTTTATCATCAGGACTGTTGCCAATAGACCGACGACCATAATTTATTTGCTTTTAATTGTCAAGTATTTTTTTTATTGTGTTGCTAAGCTGGAGCTTGGGAGTCTGTCTGAACTGTGATTTATGTGATTAAATGATTAACTATGATTTTTATTAGTTTTTTATCAAAGTCTATCAGTTAATCACAGAAATCACAGTTCAGATATTTGAAGTGTCTGAACTGTGATTTATGTGATTAAATGATTAACTATGATTTTTATTAGTTTTTTATCAAAGTCTATCAGTTAATCACAGAAATCACAGTTCAGATATTTGAAGTGTCTGAAC